>JACCRJ010000591.1 GCA_013813615.1 Lautropia sp.
GCCAACGTGCTGGCCCAGGCGCTGGAGTCGTCGCGGGCCGAGGGTGCCGTGCTCAACGTGCGGCTGCGCGAGGAGCACCGGCGCAAAGACGACTTCCTCGCGATGCTGGCCCATGAACTGCGCAACCCGCTGAGCCCGCTGGTCACGTCGATCGAACTGCTTCGGCGCAGCGCCGGCGACGCACAACTCGTCAAGCGCCAGTTGGCTGCGATGGCCAGGCAGGTGGATCAGCTGTCAAGGCTGGTGGAGGACTTGCTGGACGTCTCCCGCGTCAGTCACGGCCGCATCAGTCTTCGGCGGGAGCTGCTTGCCCTGCCGGACGTGGTGGAGCAGGCGCTGGACTCTGCCCGGCTCCTGATCGACGTCCGCCGCCACACCGTCACACTGGAGGGGATGGAGCAGGCGCTGGTGGTCGACGCCGATCGCGTGCGGCTGATCCAGGTGTTCGCCAACCTGATCAACAACGCCGCCAAGTATGCGGATGCCGGCAGCGCCATCAGAATCAGCCTGGCTGCGGAGCAGGTCGACGGCATGGCGATGGCGACGGTCAGAGTGATCGACAACGGCATGGGCATCTCGGCGGCAATGCTGCCGAGGATCTTCGACCTGTTCGAGCAATCCCCCGCCACGCGGAGCCGCGCCCACGGCGGGCTCGGCATCGGCCTTACGCTGGTCAAGTCCCTGATCGGGTTGCATGGCGGCTCCGTGGAAGCGCAGAGCCCCGGCCTGGGCCTTGGCAGTATGTTCACCGCGCGGCTGCCGCTGGCTGCGACGGCGGCCATCCCCGCCCAGGCGGAGGCGGCCGGCGAGGCACCGGCCGCTGCTTCGGCGGATGCCCTGCGCGTGCTGGTGGTGGACGACAATCGCGATGCCGCCGACAGCATGGCCGAGCTACTGAGGATCCTAGGCCATCAGGCGGAGGTTGCGCACAGCGGCCTGAAGGCGATCCAGATCAACGCGGAGCTGGATGCCGACCTGCTGATGCTGGACATCGGCCTGCCGGAGATGGATGGCCACGAACTGGCCCGCAGGCTGCGGCGCCTCGGCCAGCGGCATGTCTGGATGGTCGCGGTCACCGGATACGGCGCCGAGGACGACAAGCGGCGCTCGCTCGAGGCAGGCTTCGATGAACACGTGGTCAAGCCGGTCAGGCTCGGCCTGCTCAGGGAGATCCTCGGGCGCGCCACCCGGCAGCGCAATCAGCAGGGCGAGGCGCGGCAGGACCAGCGGCGCGGATCGGCCGGCTGAAGCCGCAACTAACGCGGCTGTTCCGGCTGTTGCTGGCTGCTGGAGATCCGGGCTTCCAGAACAAGGTAGAAGGCGGTGGCGATGGCAAGCGGCGCCAGGTAGTAGATGCCGCGGTAAGCCAGCAGCGCCGCCAGCAACTCGCTGGTCGGCACCTGATGGGAGAGCAGGGCGACGAAGACCGCTTCCAGCACACCCAGCCCCGCCGGCACATGCGTCAGCACCCCTGCCACCGCCGCGATCAGCAGCACGGCCAGCACCGTCGGGTAGGCGACCTCCCGCTGTAGAAGCAGGAACACGACGCTGGCGATCAGCAGCCAGTTGACCGAGGAGATGGCGATCTGCGCCAGCGCCATCCTCACCGCGGGCAACTCGATCTCATGGCCGCGGACCCTCCATGAGCGTCTGCGCGAAAACGCGCACGCCAGCAGGTAGGCGATGACGAGACAGATCAGGAAGGCACCGGCCACCTGGAGCGCGCCGGAGCCGAGCGTCCAACCCTCCGGTATGTCCAGGGGCCGCATCAGGAAAGCGATGCCCGCCAGCAGCAGGTAGCCGATCCAGTTCGTCAGCATGCTGAAGGCGATGATCCGGTTGATCTCGCCGGTGCCCAGGCCGAGCCGCGAATAGAGCCGGTGCCGGAAGCCGAGGCCGCCGACCAGGGAGCCCAGGTTCAGGTTGAATGCATAGCTGATGAAGGTGGTGCCAATGACTTGCGGGGTGGACAGGGGGTGCCCGGTATAGCGGCGGCTGAGCAGGTCGTAGCAGCTGTAGACCGCATGGCTTGCGGCGGCGACCAGCGCGGCAGTCAGCAGGGATCCGAGGGGGCGCTTGCGGAGGGCCTCACCCACCTCCGTCCATTCGATCTCCCGCGCATTGCTGACCAGCAGGTATGCGACCAGTGCAAAAAAGGCGACCGTCAGGCCCCGCTTGACCCAGGGCCACCAGGCGCGGCGGGTGCCGGCGGGGGTGGCCTGGGTATGGGCGGTCATGCTGTACGCCGGGACGGCGGATCCACCGACCTCACCTTGGGCGAATGCGCGGGCAGCCTCGCCACCCAGGAGGGGAAGTGTCGCAGGAAATGGAAGACGAAGAAGGTGCGCACCATCAGCCAGGTATTGGAATGGAGCAGTTCTTTTTCCTCCACCAGCCGGCAGCTGTTGAGGATCAGGTTTTCGAGACGTTCCCCCAGGTGCCGGTTGAAGTCCCGGTCCAGGATCATGACGTTCGCTTCCAGGTTGAGCGACAGGCTCAGCGGATCCAGATTGCTCGATCCGACGGTAGACCACTCGTCGTCGACGACGGCGACCTTGCCGTGCAATGGCCGCTCGGTGTATTCGTAGATCTTCACGCCGGCCCGCAGCAGGTGGTTATAGAGCAAGGACGCCGCCGTCTTCACGATCGGCATGTCCGGTTCGCCCTGCAGGATCAGGCGGACGTCGACCCCGCGGCGCGCAGCCCGGCGCATCCCCTTCAGCAGGCGATAGCCGGGGAAGAAATAGGCGTTGGCGATGATCACGCGGTGCCTGGCGAGCCGGATTGCCGCACGGTAATGGCGCTCGATGTCGGTGCGGTGGTCACGGTTGTCGCGGGTGACGAACATGGCCTGCGCTGATCCCACGCCCGGCAAGGCGGATTCGCGCGCCTCTTCATGGCGGCGGCGCAGCCAGTCGCGCCGGGGCTGCCGGATCCGCGGGGCTGCCCGGGCAAAGCGGCGGATGGTGTCGACGATCGGACCTTCGATCTCGACCGCATAGTCCTGCTTGGCGGCTGGACCGAAATCAGCCAGATGATCCGCGGAATAGTTGATGCCGCCGACAAAGGCTCGCTCTGCGTCGACCACGAGGATCTTGCGGTGCATCCGGCGGAACATCCGGGTACGCCAGGAGAAGATGGTCTTGACCGGGTCGAATATGTGAAGGCGGATGCCCGCTTCCGTGAGCTGGTCGACAAATTCCGGCGGCAGGTAGGCGGAGCCCCAGCCGTCCACGGTGACGTCGATCTGCGCGCCTTGGCTCGCCGCTTGCAGCAGCGCCGCGTGCAACTGGCGGCCGACCTTGTCGTCGAACAGGATGAAGGTCTCGAGGATCACCTCCTTGCGGGCGGCGGCGATCACCTCGAAGACCCGCGGATAGAATTCCTCTCCGTTTTCCAGCAGTCGGATGCGGTTGCCGCTGACCCAGCGTCCGCTCAAAGGGATATCTCCGCAGCCAGCGGCGCATGGTCGGACAGATGGGACCACGGGTGGCGTGGCAGCACCACCGGCGAATGCACGCGGGCGTTGCGCACGTAGATGCGGTCCAGCTGCAGGACCGGATAGCGCGCCGGGAAGGTGCGGGCGGAACGGCCGTCGGCCTGCTCGAAGACTTCCTTGAGGCCCGCCTCGCGTTCCAGGACGGCATGGGCGCGGCGGCGCCAGTCATTGAAGTCGCCCGCCACGACTACCGGGTCGTCGTGATTGATCTCGGTGTTCACCAGCTGGCAAAGCAGGCGGAGTTGCTTCAGCCGATGCGGTTCGCGCAGTCCCAGGTGCACGCAGATGGCATGCACGTCCGATTTCCAGCCGGGCACCTGCAGCACGCAGTGCAGCAGCGCGCGCTTTTCCGGGCCGCTGATGGAGACGTCCCGATTCTCGTATCGCAGGATCGGAAACTTCGATAGGACCGCGTTGCCGTGGTGACCGTGAGGGTAGACGGCGTTGCTGCCGTATGCGAACTCCGGCCACAGCGTGTCCGCCATGAACTCGTACTGCGGCGTGTCCGGCCAGTTGGCGACCCGTGCGCCCAGCTTTTCGTTGGCGCCATGAACCTCCTGGAGGAAGACCACGTCCGCAGCCACGGCCCGGACCGCCTCGCGCAGCTCATGAAGGATGAATTTGCGGTTGAAGAAGGTGAACCCCTTGTGGGTGTTCACGGTCAGAACCCGGAAAGAGAGAGGCGCATGGGACATAGAATTGGAAATGGTGATAACGCAAGGCTCATGCCCGTTCGGGATTGCATGTGGTTTTGCCACCGCCCTCCTGCTGGCGGTACATTCACCGCATGCCAGATCTCATTGCGGTTGCAGACCTTTCAAAAACCTATGCGTCCGGCTTCCGGGCCCTGAAGAACATCGATCTGACGATCCGTGAAGGCGAGATCCTGGCCCTTCTGGGCCCCAACGGCGCCGGAAAGACGACGCTCATCAGCATTATCTGCGGACTCGTCAATCCGAGCGGCGGGACCGTCACTGTAGCCGGACACGACGTCGTCCGGGATTATCGCGCAAGCCGTTCGCTGATCGGGCTGGTGCCCCAGGAGCTCACCACCGACGCTTTCGAAACCGTCTGGTCAACCGTCAGTTTCAGCCGCGGCCTGTTCGGCAAGAAGGCCGACCCGCGGCACATCGAGAAGGTCCTGAAGGATCTGTCGCTGTGGGACAGGAAAGACAACAAGATCATGACCCTCTCCGGTGGCATGAAACGCCGGGTGATGATCGCGAAGGCCTTGTCGCACGAGCCGCGGATCCTGTTCCTGGACGAGCCGACCTCGGGCGTCGACGTGCAGCTGCGCACAGGCATGTGGCAGGTCATCCGCGACCTGCGCGCCGGCGGCGTGACCATCATCCTGACGACGCACTACATCGACGAGGCCGAGGAGATCTCCGACCGGGTCGGCGTCATCAATCGCGGGGAGATGGTGCTGGTCGAGGAGAAGGCGGTGCTCATGCAAAAGCTCGGCAGAAAGCAGCTGATGCTGGACCTGCAGGAGCCGCTGGCGGCGCTGCCGCCGCCGTTGCGGGAGTACGGGATGGAACTTACCGCCGACGGCGTGCAGCTCGTCTACACCTACGATGCCAACCTGGCGGACACGCGGATTCCGGCGGTGCTTGCCGAGCTCGACCGCGCGGGCATCCGTCTGAAGGACTTGAAAACCAGCCAGAGCTCACTTGAAGATATCTTCGTGACCCTCGTCAAAAGCCCCGCATGAACCTGCCTGCCATCAAGGCCATCTACCTCTTCGAGATGGCGCGCACCGCCCGCACGCTGCTCCAGAGCATCGTCTCGCCGGTGTTGTCGACGGCGCTCTACTTCGTGGTTTTCGGCGCGGCCATCGGCGGCCGGATACCCGAGATCGACGGCGTGGCCTACGGGTCCTTCATCGTACCTGGGCTGGTGATGCTGTCGCTGCTGACCCAGAGCACGTCGAACGCCTCCTTCGGGATCTTCTTCCCGAAGTTCACCGGCACTATCTACGAGCTGCTGTCCGCGCCGGTGTCGCCGTGGGAAATCGTCATCGGCTACGTCGGTGCAGCGGCGACCAAGTCGATCATCCTGGGGCTTATCATCATGGCTACTGCGGCGCTGCTGGTGCCAGTGAGGATCGCGCATCCGGGCTGGATGCTGGCCTTCCTCGTGCTCACGGCGCTGACCTTCAGCCTGTTCGGTTTCATCATCGGCATCTGGGCCGAAAACTTCGAGCAGCTGCAGATCATCCCCCTGCTGGTGGTGACCCCCCTGGCGTTCCTGGGCGGCAGTTTCTATTCGGTCAGCATGCTGCCGCCGTTCTGGCAGCAGGTCACCCTGCTCAATCCGGTGCTATACCTGATCAGCGGATTCAGGTGGAGCTTCTACGAGATCTCGGATGTCGGCGTGGGCGTCAGCCTGCTCATGGTCGTCGCGTTCCTGTCGATCTGCCTTGCTTTGGTAGGCTGGATCTTCAGGACCGGCTACCAGATCAAGCGGTAAGGTGCGCCAGCCTCCGGTAGGGCTTCTGCGGCAGGCGCCCTCGTCGATTGGTTCAGAATCATCTGTGATTCACGTGAGGAAAAGCGCGCGAGGCTGAACTCGCGACCCAGGAGTCTCGGCCATGCCCGCTCCGACCCGCTCGGTGATTGGAATCGCGTGGTACCGCCCGGAGGGCTATCTCCGGTTGGCGGAGCTCATGGCCGACGGCGCCTCCTTTCCCAAGACCTACGCCAGCTGGCGCCAGAAGGCGCTCCGGATGGAACGAGAACTGAAACGGCAGGGCGCGACGCCGGTGCGGATCGAGATCGAGCCCGAGGCCTTTCAGCGCTGGTGCATTGGCGAGGCTGTCGCAACGGATTCCGGCGCCCGCAACCGGTACGTCAAGGAGGTGCTGGCCGGGCAGCCGGTGCTTAAAGACTAGTTGCCGGGTCCATGTTAAGATTCTGCCCGTCGCGCCCGTAGCTCAGTTGGATAGAGTACTTGGCTACGAACCAAGGGGTCGTGGGTTCGAATCCTGCCGGGCGCGCCAGTAAATTCAACGGGTTAGCGCATGCCAGCGACTAGCCCGTTTTCACATTCCCAGCCGTACCCCAACAGTTACCCCAACGGTTTTTCCAGTTGCATCGGTCGCTGATTTAGGAGGGGAGGATGGAGCGGAGGTCGCGCGAATTGGTGGAGACGTACCAAGCGATCGACGACGCAGGCAAGGTCTACACGATACAAGTCTTCAGGGAAATCATCCACACGACGATGCTGGACGGACCAACTGTTCGCACGGCCGGGATGAATCTTTCCCGAAGTACAACTACGACGACATGGTCGAGGCCCAGTACCGGCTGGTGAAGGAGCACCTGGGGCTCAAGCACGTGCGGCTCGTGATGGGTAATTCGATGGGCGGCATGCAGGTCTGGCTATGGGGCATCAAGTATCCCGATTACATGGATGCGCTGGTGCCGATGGCGTCGCTGCCGGGACCGATGTCGGGCCGCAATTGGATGATGCGGCGGATGCTGGTCGACTCGGTGCTCAACGATCCGGCCTGGAACAACGGCAACTACACCCAGCAGCCGCCGAACTTGCGCGTCGCTACCTTCTGGTTCGCCACCGCCACTTCCGGTGGCAATCAACGCCTGCAGAAATTGGGGCCGACGGGCAAGGAAGCCGATGCCTACGTCGACAAGCAGTTGGCGGCGCAGAAGGTGGGCGATGCGAACGACGTGATGTATCAGTGGGCGTCATCGCGCGATTTCGATCCCCGGGCCGACCTCGGCAAGATCGGCGCGCGCCTGCTTGACAGTTCGGCGATCATGCTCCATCCCCTCCTGGAGCTCGAGCTGCCGAACCAGGACGCGGGTCCCATCCACGAAGTTCGAGCCGATATCCTGCGTCTCCTGAAGCGAGCGGCCGGCGATCAGAGCCTCGCGCTGTAGCTCGCTGGCCTTCCTGAGGTAGTGGCGTTCCCGCTCCGACTCCGGCAGGACTAAAGCTTCCTGCGCAGCCTGGTCGACCGATTCCAGAATCCAGGGCTCCAGGATCATGCGGACCCTATTTGCTGCCCTTGAGGTGCGCCTCTACCTTAGCGGCGTCATTCCCCACGGCACCAACCGCCTTCCGCAGCTCGTCTTCGCTTACCCCGAACTTCTTGGCCCAGTCCCTGACCTCGTAGTCCTCGCTCAGGTTGATGCGTTTGCGGTCCTGTCCGCCGGGCTTGGTCTTGTCGTCAGCCATTGATCCTCTCCTGCTTGTTGTTGTGCTGCGGGGCTTAGATGATGCCACCGACGGAAAGCTGCTGCTGATCCGGCTTTGCCGCGGGAACCTTGGGCTTGCGGGGCGGCAACGGTGCCGGCGAGGCTACGGGCGTCGACGGTATCGCGTAGCGGGCACGTCCAGCAGTCGCAGGACGTCGAGTTGCAGGGGCGTCAACTCGGGCTCGAAGACCTTGATGGGCTGGCCGTCGG
>JACCRJ010000596.1 GCA_013813615.1 Lautropia sp.
AGTTCCAATAAAGCGACCACATGTCCACTCCCCCTCCCCTGACCTACCGCGATGCCGGCGTTGACATCGACGCCGGCGATCAACTCGTCGAGAACATCAAGCCGTTCGCCAAACGCACCATGCGGCCGGAAGTGCTGGCCGGCATCGGCGGCTTCGGCGCGCTGGTGGAAGTGTCGAAGAAATACAAGAATCCGGTGCTGGTGGCCGGCACGGACGGCGTCGGCACCAAGCTCAAGCTCGCGTTCGCGACCGGCCGTCACGCGACGATCGGCATCGACCTCGTCGCGATGAGCGTCAACGACATCCTGGTCCAGGGCGCGGAGCCGCTGTTCTTCCTCGACTACTTCGCCTGCGGCAAGCTCGATGTCGACACCGCAGCCACGGTGATCGGCGGTATCGCCACCGGTTGCGAGCAGTCCGGTTGTGCGCTGCTCGGCGGGGAGACCGCGGAGATGCCCGGCATGTATCCGCCCGGCGAATTCGACCTGGCAGGCTTTGCGGTCGGCGTGGTGGAGAAGGGCGAGATTATCGACGGCTCAGGCATCGCCGCTGGAGATCAGTTGATCGGGCTGGCGTCCTCCGGGCCGCACTCCAATGGCTATTCGCTGATTCGGCGTGTGCTGGAGAAGGCCTGCGGCGACATTACGCCGGCGTCGCTTGCGCGGATGCTGGAAGGCAGGCCGCTCGCGGACTGGGTGATGGCGCCGACGCGAATCTACGTGAAGCCGCTGCTGTCGTTGATCCGGGGCGGCAACGGACAGCGTGCGACGGCAGGCCAAGCTGGGGAAGCCGGATCGTCGGGCCACCCGGCCCTGCGCAATCCTGTCAAGGGCATGGCCCACATCACCGGCGGCGGACTGCTGCAGAACGTGCCGCGGATGCTGCCGCCGGCGCTGCGGGCGGCCATCCGTGGAGGCGCCTGGGAGCAACCCGCCATATTCCAATGGCTGCAGGCGCAGGGCGGCATCGCCGCCAGCGAGATGCACCGGGTCTTCAACTGTGGAATCGGCATGGTGCTGGCGGTCGCTGCAACCGACGTCGACCGGGCGATGAAGTCGCTCGCGCTGGCCGGCGAGACGGCCTTCCACTTGGGCGAGATCGAAACCCGGCCACCGGGCACGGCTGCCACGGTCATCGTGTGACCCGCCGCGCGGGCGCGCGTTTTCGGCACTGAGTCGCGGCCGGCGAGGCGGCGCATTCGTCGACGATACAACCGCGGGTATCCCGTCGGCGTACCTGCTTTGCGCAGGAGGTTCACAATCCGTGCGTGGCTGCGGCCGCCAGAGCCTTGTCGGAGACCCATGGGATGAGTCGGGCTGCACCTGATGGCTGAGTCACCGCCACGGTCGCCATTGCCTGCAGCTGCGGCGGCGCCCGCAGCTGCGGCTGCGCCGCTCGCTTCAAGGCGTCCGTGGTGGCGGCGCGTGCTTCGGGTGGGCGTCTGGTCGGTGTTGGCACTGCTGCTGCTGGTCGCCGGCCTGATTTTCGTCGCAAGCAGGACGGTGACCCTGCAATGGGCCGCGCAGCAGGTGGTCCGGTTCACGGACGGCCGGCTGCAGATCGAGGGTATCACCGGTTCGATCCTGACCGGGATTGCGGCAGACTCCCTCCAGTGGCAGGATGGCGCCGTCTCGGTCGCCGTCACCTCGCCCCGGTTCACCTACCACCCGTTCGCGATGCTCGACGGCCTGTTCCGCATCGAGAGCATCAGCGCTGCCGACGTCGAGGTCGATCTGCCGCCGGACCCTGCGCCCGCCGAGCCGCGGCAATCCGTAAGGCTGCCGCCGGCGATGGCGTCGATGCTGCCGGTCGCGATCGAGCGGGTGGATCTCGGGCGGCTGATCGTGCGGCGCGCCGGCAGCCAGTTGGCGAAGCTGCACAACCTGGAACTCGTCTTCAGGCACGACGGTGACCGCATCAGTGCGCGCCTGTTCAACCTGGACGTCATCGCCGGCGACAGCAGGATCGGCGTACGCGGCGATGCGGCGGTGCTGGCGCGGGCACCCTACGTGACCGATGGCCGCTTGGCGGTCCGGCTGCCGATGCAGCCGCAGCCTTTGCTTCTCGATGTGAGGATCAACGGCCCGGTGGAAGAGCTTGCGGTTCGCGCCAGCACCGTGCTGGCCGGCGCGGCGGTGGAAGCGCGCACCGTTGTCCGCACACTGGAGCCGCGCCCCCTGCGCCAGCTGCGGCTCGACGTCAAGGACCTCGACCTGTCCCTCCACGATCCTGCGTGGCCCGTCACCAGCCTGACCGGAAGCTATGTGGCGGAGGTCATGCCCGCCTGGGCCAGCGAGCGTCGGCCGCTGCTGATCGGCCCGCTCAACCTGACCAATGCACTCGCGGCGCCCTTCGACCGCAAGCGGCTGCCGGTGGCCAAGGCCAAGGCGGTCGTTGGATATGTGGACGGCGGTCTGGAAGTGCGGGGTCTGCAGGCGAGCGGTCCGATCGGCGAGGTGACCGGCGAAGGCTGGGCGGGTCCGGACAGTTTGCGGTTTGCCCTGGCGAGCGAGAAGCTCAACCTGCACGGCATCGACTCGACGCTTGCCCCCCGCACGGTGGTCGCGAGGATCGCCGTGGAACCCATCGGCAAGGCAGCTGCACCGGTGGTGGCGGGCCGGCTGGCGGAGACCAAGGCGGCTGGGGCCAGGGCGGCGGGGGCCAGGGC
>JACCRJ010000616.1 GCA_013813615.1 Lautropia sp.
GGCACATGCTGCCCGGATGGGGGTTCAGCCGACAGGCGATTGCGATGTTCGGTGGCTTTGGACGGCGGTGCGGCGGCAGGAATACGTGGCCGCCACGTTCGTGCGATGTCTTGTTGCGGTCTGACAACGCCGATGCGCGCTAGCAAACCTGCGGGCATGCGAATTGCTTCGGCAGTCAGGCTACAGCCGTCTGCGGAACAGGAAGGGGTATCAGCAGGCCACCGTCTTCAAGCCGACGGTTGGTCACTCCGGAGCAAGCATGAATCCGTCTCTGGCAGAGGTATCTTCGACAGCGTTCTGCCCTCGCGCATTCGTCGGCTCGCATAACGCCTACGAGCAGATCTGCGCCTACGGCTTCGCCATGGGATGGGCTGAACGACCCTTCGATTTCGTTGTCCAGCAGTGGCTGTCGTCGCGACCGCAGCCGATCTGCGACGAGTGGGTCGAGGTCAAGGGTCTGGCGCCGGGCTGATCCCGGCTGTGGCCTCCCGGCCCAGATACCGCTGCACCAGGAGGGACCAGTACGCCACGCCGACCGTCAGATTGGCATCGTCGAAGTCGTATTTCGCGTTGTGCAGCATCGGCGCTGCTTCGCCGTTGCCCAGTCGCAGGAAGCAGCCCGGGCGATGCTGCAGGTAATAGGCAAAATCCTCGCTGCCGGTGACCGGGCCGAAGGGGGCCACCGTTCGCTCCGGGCCTACCAGTTCCTCGGCCACGCTGCGCGCGAACTCGGTCTCGGCTGCGCTGTTGATGACCACCGGGTAGCCTCGCTGATAGTCGATCTCGACGCTCCCGCCATAGCCCTGGACATGGTGGGTCACCAGCTCGGTGATCCGCTGCTCGAGTCTCTCCCGAACCGCCGGCGTGAATGAGCGCACGCTCAATCCCAGCGAAGCGCTTTCCGGGATGACGTTCGGAGCCACGCCGGCATTCAATGTGCCGACGGTCACGATCGCCGTCTGCGTCGGGTCGATGTTGCGAGACACGACGCTCTGCAATGCCATGACCAGGCTGCCGGCGATCAGGATCGGATCCACGGCAAGGTGGGGGCGGGCGGCATGGCCGCCGCGGCCGAGGATGCTGATCAGCACGGTGTCGGACGCGGACATGAACGGTCCGCTGCCGAACATGAAGGTGCCGGTTGGATAGCCGGGATGGTTGTGCAGGCCGAAGATCGCATCGCAGGGAAACCGCTCGAACAGTCTGTCGGCGATCATCCGCTGCGCCCCGCTGTTTTTGCCGGCTTCCTCCGCGGGCTGGAAGACCAAATTCAGCATCCCGCTGAAATTGCGCTTCTGCGCGAGGTGGCGCGCCGCCCCGAGCAGCATGGTAGTGTGCCCGTCGTGGCCGCATGCGTGCATCTTGCCGGCCTTCCGGCTCGCATATTCGAGCCCGGTTTCCTCCTGAATCGGCAGCGCGTCCATGTCGGCACGCAGGCTGATGCTGCCCCTGCCGTCGCCGACCCTGAGCGTGCCCACCACGCCATGGCCACCGACGTTGCGCGTCACCTCATAGCCCCACTTGGCAAGGCTGCTCGCGACGAACTCGGCAGTGTCCGCTTCCTCGAAGGAGAGCTCGGGATTCTGGTGCAGGCGGTGGCGAATGCTTTGCAGCAGCGCATCGTCTCCCGCGAGGTCGGCAAGCTGGCAGAAGCCTGAATGGCGGTTGTTCATCTGAAGTCCTCCGGCTTGTCGGCGCTCGCCCCTCAGGCGGGCGCGCGTTCGGCGTCCAGCCGCACACTCTGCTCCTTCGGCGTGTGCCCCTCGCCGAGATCCCAGTAGAGCCCTGTCATGATCTGCAGGCCCTCGCGCAACACGGCCGGCGGGAGGTGTTCGTCGGGCGCGTGCTGCGAGCAGCCTGGGTAGGAATGCGGCACCCAGATGGTCCTGAGCCCGAGGATGTCGGTGAAGATGTCGTTGGGCAGCGAGCCGCCCAGATTGGGCAGGATCGCCGGCTTCTTGCCGGTTGTCTGCTGGAGCGAGGCCGCCGCCCAGCGCACCCAGGCATCCTCCGGGTCGATGCGCGTCGCGTGGAACATCTCCTCGCGGGTTGTCGCGATCTTTACCATCGGGAACCCCTGGCGGTCGAGGTGGCGGCGCAGCGCGGGCAGGAACCGGGAGGAATCCGGGCCGACCACGAAGCGCAGTTGGCACCGCGCCCAGGCTCGCGGCGGGATTGCGTTCACCGGGGTGTCCGGGTTGCCGGTCTTGCAGGCCAGCACTTCGAAGGAGCACCAGCCGAACACGCGCTCAGCCGGGGAGAGGCCGGGTTCGCCCCACCAGGGCTCGATGGCCGGTCCGTCGGCGCCGCCGTCGACCTCGCAGTCCGCAAGCGCGCGCCGCACCGAGTCCGGCAGCGTTTCCGGCACCCATTCGGGAATCCGGATCTGGCCGGTTGACGAGACAATGGAGGCGATGG
>JACCRJ010000305.1 GCA_013813615.1 Lautropia sp.
GTCGATGTGACCGCCCTGCGCGTACCAGCCAGGCGAATCTCCCGTGGCCCGGTGAGAGAGGGTCACGCCGCGAAAAGTCTGCCAGGTCTCGCCGAGAGTCGGGCGGCGGGTGGCGAGCTGACCGGCCTCGGTGCAACCGTAGATCTCCAGCAGCGGCGCGTTCAAGCGCGCCTCCGCCTCACGGGCGAGGTCGGCCGACAGCGGCGCCGTCGCACACAACAGCAGCGCCACCCGCGGCAGAGCCAGCGTTTCGGCCAGCAGCATGCGCAGGTGAAACGGTGTGGTCACCAGGATCCGGTCGCCTGGTATCGCCTGCAGCGCGCCGACGATGTCGGCGGGATAGAAGGGGCTGCCGCCATTGAACGCGATGCGGTTCTGCAGCGCCAGCATCACCGTCGACTCGAAGCCGTACATGTGCTGGGGCGGAACGGTGCCGACGAGCGTTGTCGCCGTGCCGGGGCGGATCTTCAGCCGCTGTGCCTCGGACTGCACGTTGTAGACCAGGCGGGCCCAGTGCTTCGGGTGTGCCGTCGGCAGCCCGGTCGAGCCGGACGTGAAGACGTGTGCGACGACCTGCTCGTCGCCGATCGCAGGAATTTCGTCGATCGTTACGCCCGGCGCTTCCTCCGGCAGGTGCTGCGGATACGGCGACACCCGCAGCCCGGTCTGCACCTGGTCGCTGTCGCTGATGACATAGACGTCGT
Organism: Lautropia sp.; assembly: GCA_013813615.1. Taxonomy (GTDB): domain Bacteria; phylum Pseudomonadota; class Gammaproteobacteria; order Burkholderiales; family Burkholderiaceae_E; genus Lautropia. Next base: position 705 of record JACCRJ010000305.1, read on the forward strand.
CGTACAGTTCGCGCAACCGGTCGATGAGCTCGGGCGAGTGGTTGGGGGGCAGCAGACTGATCTTGCCGGCGAGGATTGCCGCGAACAGCGCGACGGCGAAGCGGTAGCGGTCCGCGCAGAGGTTCAGCACATGGCGGCCCTGCGGGAGGCCGTCGGCGACGCAGCGGACCTCGGCGAGGAAGCGGCCGGCGCTCACGGCGTGGCCGCTGCGCCAGGCGACGATTTCGTCCGGACTGGTGGCCGCGATGATCGGCGTCGTCAGGGGGGCGCGGCGCAAAACCTGGCTCATTTCATGAAGGCCCGCACGCCCTCGATGATCGAGACGTGCTCGAAGTCCGGATGCAGGCGCAGCCTGACCAGGTATTCGCCGATGAAGATCCCGACGGTCAGCGGCAGGGTGACCAGGTTCGCCAGCGTCGACCAGGCCTGCAGCGAGCCGAAGGCGAAGAGCGCGCAGGAGGCGAGCGCCATCGACAGGAAATAGCCGGTCCAGACGGCCGTCACCTGCACCGTGTAGCGCAGGATGGGCGGCGGGAGGGAGCCGTGCACGCGGGTGGCGAAGCGGCTGATCAGCGCCAGGCCGGTGCCGTTGCGTGACGCGATCAGCGAGCCGCCGAACCAGATGCCCAGCACGGCATGGCTGCCGGCATGCTGGATCAGGTAGACCGCGTCGACATGGCCCGCGAGCCACTCCCAGTGCCAGGCAGTTGCCGCCAGTGCCAGCGCGGTCAGGAGCAGTCCGGCGAGGCGGTGGCGCGAGCCCAGGCTGGTCGCCACGGCGCAGGCCACCGTCCAGCCGATGGCGATCAGCAGCGCGAAGGGACTGCCTTCGCGGCTCAAGAGCAGAACATGGATCAGATACACCAGGGCGAACCCCGCCAGCAGTATTGCGACCGTCGCGATCGCCAGGCGCGCCGGGATGCGCCGGCTCGGTACCGGCGCCTGCGGAATCACGTCAGACGGTTCAGCGCGATGTGCTGGCACAAGCTGCGAAGTGACTGGAAGATCCGGGTATTGCTGCTGTCGTCGGAGCGCAGCTGGAAACCGTACTTCTTGGACACGACCAGCGCGATCTCCAGGATGTCGATGGAGTCCAGGCCCAGGCCTTCACCGAAGAGGGGCGCCTCGGGATCGATGTCCGTCGGCGCCAGCTCCAGGTTGAGAGCCTCGACGATCAGTGCCGCCACCTCCCGTTCCAGTTCGGGCAGGACGGGCGCCGGGGCGGCGTCCTGCGGGAGGGCGTTGGGATTAGTCGAGTCTTGCGCCAAGATGGCCCCGGTCGGTCGCGATTGCATGTACACCCTGAAACGTGAGCCGGGGGCCCCGCAGGGGCCCCTCATCCGCGCAATAATAACTCGATGAGCCTACCTGATCCCTTCAAGAGGACGTCCGGTCGCCGCAAAGGCGACGCTGCATCCATGACACCCATCGGTCCGGTCACGAAGCCCCACCTGCCGCTGCCGGGCTATTACGAGGGGGAGGCGCAGCGCGCCCAGTACGTGCGGCAGCTGTTCGACCGGACGGCCGGGGACTACGATCGGGTCGAACGCATTCTCGGCCTCGGCAGCGGCCGCTGGTACCGGCGCCAGGCGCTCGCCCGAGCCGGTGTC
>JACCRJ010000307.1 GCA_013813615.1 Lautropia sp.
CCGGAGACCTGGTCAGCGCCGAGTTTCCCGGCATCGGCCGGGCGACGGTGCAGCTTTAGACCGACCCACCGAACCTCTTCGACAGACCCAACAAGGATTCCCATGATCGCGCTCAACAAGCACCCCAGCGGCCGACACTTTCTCCAGATTCCGGGCCCGAGTCCCGTTCCCGACCGGATCCTGCGGGCGATCAGCCTGCCGACGATCGACCACCGCGGCCCCGAATTCGCGAATCTGGGTACCAAGGTCATCGCCGGGATGCAGCAGATCTTTCAGACCCGGCATCCGGTGGTCGTCTATCCGGCTTCGGGTACCGGCGCCTGGGAAGCGGCCTTGGCCAACGTCGCAAGCCCCGGCGATGCCGTGCTGATGTACGAGACCGGGCACTTTGCGACCCTCTGGAACAAGATGGCCTTGCGACTGAGCCTCAAGCCGGAGTTCCTGGCCCTGGAGGGAATCGACGATGCCACCGGACTGCCGAGGAGCTGGCGTCACGGGGTCCAGGCAGAGCTGGTCGAGCAGCGCCTGCGCCAGGACGGCAGCCACAGGATCAAGGCTGTCTGTGTCGTGCACAACGAGACCTCGACCGGTGTCACTTCGGACATCGCGTCGGTTCGGCGCGCGATCGATGCTGCTGGGCACCCGGCCCTGCTGATGGTCGACACGATCTCCGGTCTCGCAAGCGCCGACTTCAGGCATGACGAGTGGGGCATCGATGTCAGCGTGAGTGGGTCCCAGAAGGGTCTGATGCTGCCACCGGGCATCAGCTTCAATGCCTTGTCGCCGAAGGCGATCGCGGCCAGCAAGACGGCGACGCTGCCCAAGGCCTTCTGGGCCTGGGACGAGATCGTCGAGATGAACCGGACCGGCTACTGGCCCTACACGCCGAACACGAATTTGCTGTACGGCCTCAGCGAGGCGCTCGACATGTTGCTTGAACAAGGATTGCCGCAGGTCTTTGCGCGCCACCAGCGTTGGGCGGGCGGGGTGCGCGCCGCCGTAAGAGCCTGGGGCTTGCCGACACAATGCGCAGACGACCGCGTCCACTCGCCCGTTCTGACCGGCGTTGTCACGCCGAAGGGCGTCGACGCCGATGCGCTGCGCCGCTTGATCCACGATCGCTTCGACCTTTCGCTCGGTGCCGGCCTGGGCAAACTGAAGGGCCGTATGTTCCGCATTGGCCATCTGGGCGATTGCAACGACCTGACTTTGATGGGTGCGCTGGCTGGTGTGGAAATGGGCCTGAAGCTCGCCGGCGTGCCGATGGCTGGCAGCGGCGTGGAAGCGGCGATGGCGCATTTCGCCTCTGAGCCGCAGGCATCGTCGCAGCCTCAGGGCCATGCCAGCCGGTGAGGGGGAGATCAACGATGAGCGCCCCCTTGTCCCTCGACGCGGTCAATGCGATGGAGGCGGTTTGGCAACAACAGCTTGGCGCAACCGGGTAGCGCCCAAGCACCTTCTCCTTGGAGCGCCCGTTCAATCGGTAGCGAAGGATTCACGATGCCTTGCCGGCTTCGCTGCAACGCCTGGGACGACCTGGGACAAAATATCCTTACACGACAACGGGTTAGTGCATTTCAGGGGATCGTCCTGGACGCCCTGAAAACCTACTCGATGTTCTGCACCTGCTCGCGCATCTGCTCGATCAGCAGCTTGAGCGCGACTGCGCCGTCGGTGACTGCAACGCCGCTGGCTTTCGATGCGAGTGTGTTGGACTCGCGGTTCAGTTCCTGCGTCAGGAAATCGAGGCGCTTGCCGATCGGTCCGCCCTGGTCCAGGGCACGCAGGACCTCCTCGAAATGTATCGTCAGCCGGTTGAACTCTTCGGTGACGTCGCCGCGCAGGCTGAGCAGGGCGATCTCCTGGCGGATGCGTGCGAAGGTCTCTTCCCGCGGGATGGCGCCGGTCGATTCCGGCATGGCTTCTTCAAGCCGTGCGGCCAGCCGGGCCTCTGCGCCGGCCAGCAGCTCCGGGATCATCGGCTGCAGGCGCACCGCCACCTGCTTCATCTCCTTCACCTGTCCCACGATCGTCGATGCAAGGCGGCTACCCTCACGCTCGCGGCTGGCGACGAATTCCGCCAGCACCTGGTCCACCATCGGCAGCAGCACGGGCCAGACGCGTTCGGCAGGATGCCCGGTCGCGCTCGGGGCACCGTCGCCTGCGTCGGTTGGGCCTGCCGCATCGGCTGCGTCGGCTGCATCGGCGCCTTCCCGCGCGGCCGAACCGGGGTTATCTGCGCTGGCCATCTGCCAGCGCAGGTAGTCGGCTACTGTCAGCGGCGCGGCGTCCGGTGCCAGGGCGCGGATGCGGGCTTCGGCTCGCACCAGGCTCGCGATCAGGGCGTCGTTGATCTGGATGCCGTTGCTGTCGGCGTCGCGGCTGCGCATCTGCATGCGGCATTCGATCTTGCCGCGGCTGACGACTGCGGTGATCCGCTCGCGCAGCATCGGTTCGACGGATCGCAGGTCCTCGGCGAGGCGGAACTGCAGGTCGGTGAAGCGCGAGTTCACCGAGCGCAGTTCCATGGTGACCCGGCCTAGCGGCGTCTCGGTGGAGCGATGGGCGTAGCCGGTCATGCTCCGCACGGGTCTCTTGCCGGCGCTCGCCTTGGCAGCGGCGGCTGAATCATTTGCGGGCGTTTGGTCAGGTGGCATGTAACCCTTTTACAATCGGCGGATGGCAACCCAACAGAACGCTCCCCTACCGGAAGGACTGGAGGCCGGCGGCTATCGCATTGTAAGAAAGATCGCGAGCGGCGGTTTCTCCATCGTGTACCTGGCTCATGACCCGGACGGTCAGCCCGTCGCCGTCAAGGAGTACCTGCCCAGTTCGCTGGTGCGGCGCGCAGTCGGAGAACTGGTGCCGACGGTCTCCGGCGAGAACCTGCCGACCTACCGTAACGGACTCAAGTGCTTCTTCGAAGAGGGCCGGGCGCTGTCGAAGGTCATCCATCCCAACGTGGTCCGGGTACTCAACTTTTTTCGCGCCAACGAGACCGTCTACATGGTCATGGCGTATGAGGGCGGGCGCAGCCTGCAGGAACTCATCGTGCATCACCGCAACCGGCCCGGCAAGGAAGTGCTGCCGGAGCGTCACATCCGGCGCATCTTTGCCCAGGTCATGAACGGCCTGCGGGAAGTGCATGCCAACCGCCTGCTGCACCTGGACCTGAAACCGGCCAACATCTACCTCAAGCGCGACGCCACGCCGATGCTGCTGGATTTCGGCGCCGCCCGGCAGACGCTCACGCAGGACGCGCCGAAGCTGTTCCCGATGTACACCCCGGGCTTCGCCGCGCCGGAGCTCTACAAGAAAAACCAGCAGCTGGGTCCCTGGACCGACATCTACGGCCTGGGTGCGAGCATGTACGCCTGCATGCTCGGCGCGCCGCCCCAGCCGGCGGATCAGCGCACGGTGCACGACAAGGTCGACGCCGCCACGCAGGCCGCCGCGGAACACTACTCGCAGCAGCTGCTGGACCTGGTCAGCTGGTGCATGAAGATCAACCCACTCGAGCGACCGCAGAGCGTCTTCTCGCTGCAGCGAGCCCTGCGCGAGCCGTCCGGCGCGTCCGCCGCCAAGCGTACCTTCTCTCCCATGCGCTGGCTCGGCTCGGTGTCCTTTCGCAAGCGGCGCGGCCCCGCGGTGTCGGACTCGACTGCCCTGTGGCCCACCCAGAAGAGCGAGGCATGAGGCCGCGCACCACCGGCGGCGTTGCCCGCTAACCGATCCACACGGGAATACATGCGCTTCACCATTTTCCAGGACACCGACATCGGCGCCCGCGCCAGCAATCAGGACCGGATGGGCTATTGCTTCTCGCGTGAATCGCTGCTGATGATCGTGGCGGACGGCATGGGCGGGCACCTGCGCGGCGAGGTGGCCGCGCAGCTGTCGATGCAGACGGCAGCGGCGCTGTTCCAGCAGGCCGCGCAGCCGCGCCTGCCGGATCCCGCCGAATTCCTCGAGCAGGCGTTTCGAGCCAGCCACCAGGAGCTTCATCGCTATCGCGAGCAGCATGGCCTGCCCGAGTGCCCGCGCACCACCGTCGTTGCCTGCATCATCCAGGACAACATGGCGTGGTGGGCGCACGCCGGCGACTCGCGGCTCTATCTGATGCGCGACGGCAGGCTCGCGACCCGCACCCGCGACCACTCCAAGGTGGAGAGCCTGCTCAACCTCGGCCTGATCACGCAGGAAGAGACCGAGACGCATCCCGAACGCAACAAGGTCCTCAATTGCCTCGGGTCGCCGTTCGAGCCTTCCGTCGAAGTGCATTCGGAATATCCGCTGCGCTCGGGCGACGTCATCCTGCTGTGCAGCGACGGCTTCTGGAGCGGCATCGATGATTCGGACATGGCGCGGGAACTGCACGAGGAGCCGGTGATGGAGGTCGTGCCGAGGCTGGTGCGCCGGGCGGTCGAGCACAACGGCGCCACCGCGGACAACACCACCGCGCTGGCCCTGCAGTGGGACAACGACATCAGCGACATCAATGTCGACGACATCCCGACGCTGTCGTCGCTGGGCCTGCCGGACGGCGCGGTCACCACGACCATCGCCATCGGCGTCAATCCGGGACCGGAAGCCGACACCAGCGACCTCACCGAGGACGAGATCGAGCGCACCATCACCGAGATCCAGCACGCCATCCAGCGCTCCAACCGCGAGCCTCGCTGAACGTCTTTCCTGCAACCTGCAACGGCAGCCCAATGACCTCAGAAACACCCTATCGGCGGGCCGACGGCCGCGCCTTCGACCAGCTTCGTCCCGTCAGCTTCGAGCGCGGCTTCACCCGGCATGCAGAGGGCTCCGTGCTGGTATCGTTCGGCGGCACCCGCGTGCTCTGCACGGCCAGCGTGCTGCAGAAGGTGCCCGGCTTCATGAAGGGCAAGGGCATCGGCTGGATCACCGCCGAATACGGCATGCTGCCGCGATCCACCCATACCCGCAGCGACCGGGAGGCATCCCGCGGCAAGCAGGGTGGCCGGACCCTGGAGATCCAGCGCCTGATCGGCCGCAGCCTGCGGGCGGTGACGGACATGCCGGCGCTGGGCGAACGCACCATCCACCTCGACTGCGACGTCCTGCAGGCGGATGGCGGCACACGCACCGCGGCAATCACCGGCGCGTGGATGGCGTTGCGCGACGCGGTCGACGGCCTGCTGCGGGCGGGCGCGATCGCCGAGGATCCGTTGCGGGGCTCGGTAGCTGCCGTATCGGTCGGACTGATCGGCGACGGCCAGGTGCTGCTGGACCTCGACTACAGCGAGGACTCCACCTGCGACACCGACATGAACGTGGTGATGACGGATGGCCACGGGCTGGTCGAAATGCAAGGCACTGCCGAAGGCCGGCCGTTCTCGAGGTTGCAGGTCGACCGCCTGCTGGATCTGGCCGCGCAGGGCATCGGCCGGCTCGCCACTCTGCAGAAAGCGGCGCTGGCCTGATGAGCGTCGGGCAGTCCCCGGAGAACCGCTGGGTCCTCGCGTCCGGCAATCCCGGCAAGGCGCGGGAGTTCCAGGCGCTGCTGGGTCCGCTCGGCGTGGCGCTCGTGACTCAGAAGGATCTCGGCATCGCGGACGCGGACGAGCCGCATTCGACCTTCGTGGAAAATGCGATCGCCAAGGCGCGGCATGCGTGCGCTTGCTCCGGGCTGGTCGCGCTCGCCGACGATTCGGGCATCTGCGTGCCGGCGCTCGGCGGCGCGCCGGGCGTGCGGTCGGCGCGCTATTCGGACCCGCCGCCAGCATCGCCACGGGAACAGGTCGACGAGGCGAACAGCCGCAAGCTGATCCTGCAGACGGCGGCGCTTACCCAACCGGTCGCTTGCTTCTACTACTGCGTGGTGGTGCTGATGCGCCATCCGGAGGATCCGCGGCCGATGATCGCCGAAGGCGTGTGGCACGGCGTGCTGGCGGCCCGGCCGCGAGGCCGTTACGGCTTTGGCTACGATCCGCATTTCCTGCCGGCCGGCGTCACCGTCACCGCCGCCGAAATGGAGCCTGCGGAAAAGAACCGGATCAGCCATCGCGCCCGTGCCATCGCTGGCCTCGCCGCGGCGCTCGGCGCCGCTGGAAAACCGGTGAACCCGGTAAACCCGGTAAACCCGGTAATCCCGCTGACCCCGGTGACACCGAAGACACCGGTGACCCGGTGAAAGACGGCTTGAACACCATCGCATTCAGCCGAGGGACCGGGCTCACGCAGCTGCCGCCGCTCAGCGTCTACGTGCATCTGCCCTGGTGCATCAGGAAGTGCCCCTATTGCGACTTCAACTCGCACGAGGCGCCTGCCGGCGGGGCGGACGAAGCTGTCTACCTGGACGCGCTGGAGGCGGACCTCGATGCCAGCCTGCCGCTGGTCTGGGGGCGATCGGTCCAGACGATCTTCATTGGCGGCGGCACGCCCAGCCTGTTTTCGCCGGAGGGAATCAACCGGCTGCTTGCGGCGGTTCGCGCCCGCCTCAGGGTGGCGCCGGGCGCGGAGGTCACCATGGAGGCGAATCCCGGCACGTTCGAGCGTGAACGTTTCAGCGGCTTTCGCGACGCGGGCGTCAACCGTCTGTCGTTGGGCGTGCAGAGCTTCGACGACGAACGTCTTGCGGCGATCGGTCGGGTCCACGACGCCCGGCAGGCGAAGGAGGCCGCAGCCGCCGCTCGAGAGCTCTTCCCGACCTTCAACCTGGACCTGATGTTCGCGCTGCCGGGACAGACGCCGGCGCAGCTGGCCGAAGACGTTGCCCAGGCCCTGGCCTTCGAGCCGCCGCATCTGTCGCTGTACCACCTGACCCTGGAGCCGAACACCTTCTTTGCGCGGTTTCCGCCGCAGTTGCCGGACGAAGATCAGGCGGCCGCCATGCAGGAGGCGATCGAAGCGCAGCTATCTGCGGCGGGATTCGAGCACTACGAGATCTCCGCATACGCCAGGACCGGCCACCGGGCCCGCCACAACCTCAACTACTGGACATTCGGCGACTACCTTGGCCTCGGCGCGGGCGCTCATGGCAAGCTCTCCTTTCACGACCGGATCGTCCGCTATGTCCGATATCGCCATCCCCGCCACTACGTCGAAGCCGCGCTCGCCGGAAACGCGGTGGAAGTGGAACGCCGATTGCCGACGGCAGACCTGCCTTTCGAGTTCATGCTGAACGCCCTGCGGCTGACCGAGGGGGTGCCGGCTTCATTGTTCCAGGAGCACACCGGACAGTCGCTGGCCACCGTCTCGGCCAAGCTGGAGCGAGCAGTGCAGAAGGGGCTTCTCACTGCTGATCCCGCACGGCTCGCCGCTACACCGCTGGGATTGCGGTTCTTGAACGACCTGCAGGAGATCTTTCTTCCCCAGCCCTTTCGGGCCAAAAAGCCATCCAGCCGAAGCACCATAACGGTGCATAGGCCTGCTCCCGCACGTCGATAGGACTAAAATCGCACCAGAATGGACATGCGCTGCCCAGGCTACCCCAATGTCGGGGCGCGGAAGGCAGCACGCCGGGGCGATGGCATGTTTTTCGCTATAGCGCAGTCAAGTGCTTGAAGAAGGCTGATCTGCGCTTGCCCGGTGTTTTCGCGTGACTCATCCACAATCGCTTTCGATCACCCGTCCGATTTGCTGAAACCCAGAGGAGAGTAGTGAATGGCAACCGCCAAAGACGTCATGAAGAAGATCGCGGACAACGAAGTCAAGTTTGTTGATCTGCGTTTCACCGATACCAAGGGCAAGGAGCAGCACGTCACGGTGCCGATCTCCCATTTCAACGAAGACAAGTTCACGGACGGACATGCTTTCGACGGCTCTTCGGTGGCGGGCTGGAAGGGCATCCAGGCATCGGACATGCAGCTGATGCCGGATGCCTCCACGGCGGTCATGGACCCGTTCCGGGAAGAAGCCACCCTGATCCTCAGCTGTGACGTCGTCGAACCCGGCGACGGCAAGGGCTACGAGCGCGATCCCCGGTCGCTCGCCAAGCGTGCCGAGGCCTACCTGAAGTCCAGCGGCATCGGCGACGTTGCCTATTTCGGCCCCGAGCCCGAATTCTTCATCTTCGATTCCGTGACCTGGCACGTCGATATGTCCGGCTGTTCGGTGCAGGTGGATTCGGAAGAGGCGTCCTGGTCGACCGGCAAGCGTTTCGAAGGCGGCAACAGCGGCCATCGTCCTGCGGTGAAGGGCGGCTACTTCCCGGTCCCGCCGGTGGACTCGCTGCAGGACATCCGTTCCGAGATGGTGTTGATCCTGGAGCAGATGGGCGTGCCGGTCGAAGTGCATCACCACGAGGTGGGGGGCGCCGGGCAGTGCGAGATCGGCACCAAGTTCGCGCCGCTGGTGCAGCGCGCGGACTGGCTGCAGATCCTGAAGTACGTCGTGCACAACGTTGCGGCCAGCTACGGCAAGACCGCCACGTTCATGCCGAAGCCGATCGTGGGCGACAACGGTTCCGGCATGCACGTCCATCAGTCGATCTGGAAGGACGGCACCAACCTCTTTGCCGGTGACAAGTACGCCGGCTTGTCGGATTTCGCGCTCTACTACATCGGCGGCATCATCAAGCACGCCCGCGCGCTCAACGCCATCACCAACCCCGGCACGAACTCCTACCGCCGCCTGGTCCCGCACTTCGAAGCGCCGGTAAAGCTGGCCTACTCGGCCCGCAACCGGTCGGCGTCCATCCGCATCCCGTATGTGGCGAGCCCCAAGGGCCGCCGGATCGAAGCCCGTTTCCCGGATCCGATCGCCAATCCATACCTGGCGTTCTCGGCGCTGATGATGGCTGGCCTGGATGGTGTGCAGAACAAGATTCACCCGGGAGATCCGGCCGACAAGAACCTCTACGACCTGCCGCCGGAAGAGGATGCCAGGATCCCGACCGTCTGCAGTTCGCTGGACCAGGCGCTGGAGTGCCTGGATCGCGATCGGGAATTCCTGACGCGCGGCGGGGTCTTCACCAACGACATGCTGGACGCGTACCTCGCCTTGAAGATGGAGGAAGTGCAGCGCATCCGCATGACCACCCATCCGGCCGAGTTCGACATGTACTACTCCTGCTGAGGAGGTCCGGCAGGTTCCGGCGCGCGGGGGCGGAGTTCTCCCGGGCGCCGGGTGCTGGTCCGTTCGCTATCCCGGAGGGTAGTTCGTCCGACATCGGTCGTCCGATCGTGGTCGTCCGACCACCGGCAGCCGGCCGGACGATAGGGTCCGTTCTTGTGCATTAGACTGACCGTTTCGCAAGCAGCCTGTGACGGCGGTGCAAGATGAGAATTTCGCTATTTCACGCC
>JACCRJ010000694.1 GCA_013813615.1 Lautropia sp.
GCCGCAGTTCGTATTGCCGGAGGCGCGACCTGCAACGCTGACGATCTTTTTTCTAGGGGTGGTGTTCGCCGTGCAGTTGCGCCGCACGCCCAACCTGTGCCGCCCCGGTACACCGGGTTCGCGCTCACGGACAATGCCTTCTACCGGCCGATCAGAGACGCGGGCCTCGCCACCGGCAAGTTGAGCAATCGGTGACGCCGGAAAGAGCACCTGCCTGCCCGGTCGGGTTGCCGGCCGACCCGGCAGTGCAGCGCGCTTCCCGAGGGCAGCCGTCGCTGCTGCGGCTGCTGCTGATGGCCTGCGCGGTACTCGTGCTGGTGAGCATGTGGACCCTGGCGATGGAAGACGAGCTGAACCTCGGCCGCAGACCTTGGCTGAACCTGCAGAAGACCATGGCCGAAATGTCCGAACCCAGTTTTCTGCGGGTCTGGCTGGGTGATTCGAACCTGCAGGTGCGGGACGCGGACGGACGGGTGCTGCGCGTGGAGGACGAGCGGGCCGCGGAGCGCCGTTACCTCGAAGGCTTGGCCCGCGCACTCTGGACGACCGTGCGCATTGCGACGCTCGGCACCGCACTGGCAGCCCTTCTCGCCCTTCCGCTGGGCCTTCTGGCGGCGCGCAACCTGCACGCGCCCCCGGTGATCGCCTGGGCGGCCAAAGGGCTGCTCGACGTCCTGAGGGCGATTCATACGCTGGTGTTCGGCCTGTTCTTCGTCGGCATCGTCGGTCTTGGCGCCACCGCAGGAATCCTGGCAGTGGCGGCTCACTCGTCGGGCTCGCTCGGGAAACTCCTGGCCGAAGCGATCGAGGCGCTCGACATGCAGCCGGTGGACGCGGTGCGGGCGACCGGGGCGACGCCTGCGCAGGTGTTTTTCATGGGCGTCTGGCCGGCCGCACTGCCGCAGTTCGTCTCGCAGTTGCTGTATGTGTGGGAATTCAACATCCGCGACTCGACCATCCTGGGGCTGGTTGGTGCAGGCGGCCTCGGCCTGCTGCTGTCGGAGGCAATGTCGCTGTTTCAGTGGGGCCGGCTTGCCACGCTGCTGATTGCGATCGTGGCAATGGTGACAGCATTCGATGCCGTCAGCCGGGCGCTCCGGCGGCGCATCGTATGAGTTAGGCCGCGCCCGCGATCATCGAGGCGGAAGGCCTGCAGATCAGCGCCGGCCGGGCCGTTCTACTGCGTGACATCGGCATGACCATCGCACCAGGTGAGCGCGTCGCACTGGTCGGCCACAACGGCGCCGGCAAGTCGACGCTGTTGCGCGCCTTGTCCGGATTCAGCACCGTAACCCGCGGAAGCTTGCGCGTCCTCGACACCGACATGTCCGGCGTGCGCAACGCCCGCATCCTTCGCCGCCTGCGCCGCCGCGTCGCGCAGGTGCACCAGGGTCTGCACCTGGTGGGCAGGTTGACCGTGATCGAGAATGTCCTGGTCGGTGCGGCGGCGCGCCATCCCTCACCGCTCAGCTGGTTCCGCTGCTGGCCGGATCCGGAGCGGCGCCAGGCACACGCGGCGCTGTCACGTGTGGGCATGGCCTGGGCCGCGAGCCGCCGGACCGATTCGCTGTCCGGCGGAGAGCGGCAGAAGGTGGCGATTGCCCGTGCGCTGCAGCAGGACGCGCCAATCCTGCTGGCCGATGAGCCGACCGCCAGTCTGGACGCCGATGCCGCCGATGAAGTCATCGGTCTGCTGACGGGTGTGGCTGCTGAACGGCGGGTCACGCTCATCTGTGTCGTCCACGACCTCGACCTGCTGCCGCGACTGGCCGAGCGCGCGATTGCCCTGCGCCGCGGCGTCATGGTGGCCGACGTCCCCGTCACCGACCACACGTCCGGCGAGTTGCGAGGTCTGCTGAAATGAAACGCGCCCTGCCGGGCAGGATCTGTCCGGTCCGATACCGTTATGGCGCCGACGCGCTGGCCCGTGCCGAGCAGCGGGAGGCCGTCACGCTCTATGTTGTCGGCGGTCTCTACGGCAATGTTCCGGCCCTCGATGCCGTCGAGGCCATGGCGAGGACGGAAACCGCTGCACCGACGCTCTGCTTCAACGGCGACTTCAACTGGTTCAACATCGCCGACGCCGAGTTCGTGAAGATCAACCGGCGAGTGCTGGCGATGGACGCCATCCAGGGCAATGTCGAGGCCGAGTTTTCTCCTGCCGGAGAGGCGGACGACGCGGGATGCGGCTGCGCTTACCCGGACAGCGTCGACGCGGGAACGGTCGAGCGCTCGAACCGGATCCATCAGCGGCTCAAGACGACGGCTGGTCGTCACGACGATCTGCGTGCGCGCATCGGCCGGCTGCCGATGGTCGCGCGCTACCAGGTCGGTGACTGCCGGATCGGCGTCGTCCATGGAGACGCGGAGTCGCTCGCCGGCTGGCGTTTCGGGGTCGACGCGCTGGACGATGCTGGCGCGCTGCCGTGGCTTTGTGCCGCCTTCGCGGCAGCCGACGTGGATGTGTTTGCCAGCACCCACACCTGCTTGCCGGCGATGCGCAGCATCGGCCTGCCGAGGGAGTGCGAAGGCTGGGTGGTGAACAACGGCGCGGCCGGCATGCCGAACTTCGCGGGCGAGTTGTCAGGCTTGTGTACCCGCATCGCCACGACGCCGTCGCCGCATCCGGTGATCCACGAAGTGAGGGACGCCGGCGCCTACGTCGCCTTGCTGCCGATCCGATTCGACCCTGCACGCTGGCGAGCCGATTTCCTGGCGCAATGGCCACCCGGCTCGCCCGCCTGGGTCTCGTACTACGAGCGCATCACCCGAGGTCCGGCTTTCTGCCCGGGCCAGGCAATCCCTGAGAGTCGCAGGACCGCAACCCGCAAACCCCCAACCCCCGCCCCGTAAACGGGACCCCCAACCATCGCAAACCGGCACCCCACTCCCAAGGAGATCCAATGGAAATCAAGGCGTTGGCATTCGACACCGGCGGCACCGTGCTGGACTGGCACGGCGGCATCGTGAAGACGCTCATCCGGGTGGCTGAGGCGCAAAGCCTGCGCGCCGACTGGCATGCGGTGACCAATGACTGGCGCCGGCGCACGATGAAGGCGATCGTCGGGCAGACGCAACCGGCTTTCAACATGGACGACGTCCATCGTCGCACGCTCGACGAAACCCTGCTCCACTTCGGCCTTCAGGCTGCGACTGCCGAGCAGCGGCACCTGATCTGGCGCGGCTGGCACGAACTGGACGCCTGGGGCGATTTCCCGGCCGCCCTGAGCACACTGCGGCTTGCCCTGCCGGTGGTCTCTTTCACGATGCTGCCGACGGCACTGGTGGTGGACGTTTCGCGCAGAAACGGCCTCGTCTGGGACGCGGTGATCTCCTGCGAAATGATCGGCGTCTACAAGCCGCACCCGGATGCGTATGCCAGGGCGGCACAACGGATGGCGCTCGCGCCGGCGCAGATCCTCATGGTCGCCTGCCACAATTTCGACCTCAACGCCGCGCACCGGGCGGGTTTCCGTACCGCCTTCATGAGGCGGCCTGACGAGTGGGGGCCGGAGGGCCCACCGGAGCCGAATCCGAACATGGAATACGACTTTGTCGAGGACGGATTCGAGGGGCTGGTCCGCAGCGTCCTGCCAGGCCGCTGATCCGCGGAGCCCGAAACCATCGGATAGCAGAGCAGCCTCCGAAGGCTAGGCTGAAGTTCCCGCCGTTTCGTAGTCATCCGTGGTCCTCAACTCCTTGATGTGATTGATCTATTTGGTTGCAGTGGTGTGTTGATTTGTTTCTATTTGTAGTTAGGTCAAGAACGAAACGCTGGGCAACCTCTCGCACCTGCCCGATGCGCTGATCGACATCATCCGTCGCTCGCTGCGCGGCGAGACCTTCGTGCCGCTGGCCGATGCCTTCGAGATCATCCGCTCGCGCCCCCATGGCCACGTGCAGGCTGTGAG
>JACCRJ010000311.1 GCA_013813615.1 Lautropia sp.
ACGGAGACCTGCCCGCTGCAGCTGCGCCGGCCGCTCGGCACGGCGATCGAACTGCTCGCCGGCGTGCCGTCCATCATCTACGGCATCTGGGGCCTTTTCATCTTCGCTCCGCTGATCCAGGAGTACGTCCAGCCTTGGCTGTCGGCGACCGGCTTGCCCCTTTTCTCCGGTCCGCCACTGGGGGTCGGCATCTTTACCGCCGGTGTCGTGCTGTCGTTGATGGTGGTGCCGTTCATCGCTTCCGTGATGCGCGACGTGTTCGAGACGGTTCCGCCGGTGCTGAAGGAGTCGGCGTATGGTATCGGCTGCACCACCTGGGAAGTGGTGCGCCACATCGTGCTCCCCTACACCCGGGTCGGTGTCATCGGCGGCGTCATGCTGGGGCTCGGCCGCGCGCTTGGCGAAACGATGGCGGTGACGTTCGTGATCGGCAATGCCAACCGCATCGCCGGCAGCCTCTTTGCGCCGGGCAACTCCATCGCCTCGACCCTCGCCAACGAGTTCGCCGAGGCGGACCCTGCGCTGCACATCCCTTCGCTCTACGCGCTCGGGCTGATCCTCTTCCTCATCACCTTCGTGGTGCTGGCAGCCGCCAAGTGGCTGACCAACCGAAGCGCAATGAAAGCCGGGCACTGAAGGGACGCTGCTCATGGACCCATCGATCTATCGCCGCCGCATCATCATCAACAAGGTCGGCATGATCCTCTCCGGCCTCGCCATGGCCATCGGTCTGCTCGGGCTGACGTGGATCCTCTGGACGCTGTTTTACAACGGGCTGGCTGCATTCGACTACGACTTCTTCTTCAAGAGCACACCGGCGCCGGGCTCGGCCGGGGGGGGACTCGCCAATGCGATCGTCGGCAGCCTGATGATGGTCGGTGTCTCGACGCTGATCGCCACGCCCGTCGGCATCCTCGCCGGAATCTATCTTTCCGAATACGGTGCCACGTCGCGGTTCGCCGCAGCCACGCGCTTCGTGGTCGACATCATGCTGTCGGCGCCGTCGATCGTCATCGGCCTGTTCGTCTATGCAGTGGCGGTGGCCACCGTCGGACACTTCTCCGGGTGGGCCGGGTCGATTGCGCTGGGGCTGATCGCGGTGCCGGTCGTGGTGCGCACGACGGAGAACATGCTGAATCTCGTGCCCGGCAGCCTCAGGGAAGCGGCGTTCGCGCTCGGTGCGCCGAGGTGGCGCGTCAGTACCGCGGTGACGCTCCGCGCGGTCAAGGGCGGCGTCGTGACCGGGGTGCTGCTGTCGGTAGCACGGATGATCGGCGAAACCGCGCCGCTGCTTTTCACCGCACTGAACAACCAGTTCTTCAGCGCCGACATGAGCCAGCCGATGGCCAATCTGCCGGTCGTGATCTACAACTTTGCCCTCAGTCCCTATGAAGACTGGCAGCAGCTTGCCTGGGGTGGCGCCGCGCTGATCGCGCTGGTGGTACTGAGCATCAATATTGCCGCCCGGGTGCTGTTTCGCGACCCGGTCCGCAGCTGAGCGTCAACAAGGTCATCCATGCCAACGCTTCTCGATCATTCGCAGCCCTATTCCGCAGCTGCGACCGCAGTACGGGCAGACGCTCCTGCGCACGCGCCGGCGCGGGCCGCCTTCCAGTCGCCGGTACAGGACGCGATCATGCAGATCCGGGACCTCGACTTCTACTACGGCAAGTTCAAGGGCCTGAAGAAGGTAAACCTGGACATCGCCCGCCGGCAGGTGACTGCCTTCATCGGCCCGTCCGGCTGCGGCAAGTCGACCCTGCTGCGCACCTTCAACCGAATGTTCGACCTCTATCCCAACCAGCGGGCGGAAGGTCAGATCCTGATCCGGGGCAAGAACATCCTGGACCCGGACCAGGACGTGAATCTGCTGCGCGCGAAGATCGGCATGGTCTTCCAGAAGCCGACGCCGTTTCCGATGACGATCTTCGAGAACATCGCCTTCGGCGTGCGCCTCTACGAGTCGCTGGACGCCCGCGCGATGGAAGAGCGGGTGGAATGGGCGCTGCGCAAGGCCGCGCTCTGGGACGAAGTCAAGGAGAAGTTGAACCAGAGCGGCCTGAGCCTCTCCGGTGGCCAGCAGCAGCGCCTCTGCATCGCCCGCATGGTTGCGGTCAAGCCCGAAGTCCTGCTGCTGGATGAGCCCACCAGCGCCCTCGACCCCATCTCCACCGCCAAGGTGGAGGAACTCATGAACGAACTGAAGGCGGACTACACCATCGTCATCGTCACCCACAACATGCAGCAGGCGGCGCGCATTTCCGACTACACCGCCTATATGTACCTCGGCGAACTGATCGAGTTCGGTAAGACCGACGAGATCTTCATCAAGCCCCGGAAAAAGGAAACCGAAGACTACATCACCGGGCGCTTCGGTTGATCGAAAGGAGCCGAGGCATGGACCATACGTATTCCCAGTTCGATACCGATCTCCACCGGCTGCGCAGCGGCTCCACGGCCATGGCGTACCTGGTGGAGCGGCAGTTCCTGCGCGCGGTGGATGCGGTGCTGACCGAGGATCCCGGCCGTATCGCCCAGGTGCTGGTGGATGAAACGGAAGTGGACCGCATGCACATCCAGACGGACCTGCTGTGCAACCAGATGATCGCCAAGCTCCAGCCGATCGCGGTGGATCTGCGGGAGATCCTTGCCGCCCTGCACATGAACAACGATCTCGAGCGGATCGGCGACGAGGCAAAGAAGATCGCGCTCAAAGCGCGCCATCTCGGCACGCGGCCGCTGCCGATCGCCACCGACCGCATCGCCAGGATGGCCGCAATCTCCTGCGAGATGCTGAGGCTCGCGGTAGATGCCTACATCCGGCAGGATTCCCGCGTTGCGGTGACGCTGATCGAGCGCGACCGGGAGGTCGATGCCCTGCGCAACGAACTGACCGACGAACTGACGGTGGTGATGGGCGCAAGTCCCGCGGTCGTCTCCCCGGCCCTGGCCCTGATCTTCGTGGTGCAGTCGATCGAGCGCGTCGGTGACCATGCGACCAACATCTCGGAGTACGTCGTGACCGTGGTCGAAGGCACCGATACCAGGCACTCCAGGACCTCGCCGGCCGTCGGCTGATTCGGCCGCTGCAAGCGCCCCCAGGAGCTTCAGCCGGACCCGCGGCCGGGTCATCAAGCCACGTGCCGGTGCCAATGCGCCTGGCGCCCCGAACCGGCGCCCGCCGGACTCTCTTCACGTTTCGGCTGCCGCGGCGCTGGACCTTCGCCTGCCTTCAGGTAAGATGAATCGCCGCGCCCCCAGTCCGGCCCGGTGAGGGCTTGTGGTTCCTGGCTCCGGGCGTTCGTGTCGCCAGGCGTCGCTCGCCTGTCGTCTGCGTTTTCAACCGGATCGGGCGTTCATGGGCA
>JACCRJ010000009.1 GCA_013813615.1 Lautropia sp.
GGTTCAGCTTGAGGATGTGGCGGACGCCAGCCTCTTCAGGCAGTGAAGTAAAGAAGGACATCATGGCTCCAGCTCAGGGTGCTTGAGTCCGTAGAATAGCGCTCGCCGGTCTCCCGGCCGGGAATCGCGTCAGTGTCTCCTGGAACATTCAGCATGCAGATCATTCGCGGTTACCTGCAACCTCCTCACACGACTGCCTTCAGATGCAAACGCCCGACCAACCCGTGCTCAAGGACATCGTGCTCGTGGGGGGCGGTCACAGCCACGTCGGCGTGCTCCGACACTTTGGCATGCAGCCGTTGCCCGGGGTCCGCCTCACCCTAATCTGCCGCGATACGCATACGCCGTATTCAGGCATGCTGCCCGGCTGCATCGCCGAACACTATGGCTACGACGACGTTCACATCGACTTGAGCCGGCTGGCTCAGTTTGCCGGCGCGCGCTTTCTTCGCGATGAAGCCGTGGGAGTCGACCGCCTCGCGAGCACGGTGCTCTGTCGCGACCGTCCCCCGGTGCGCTACGACCAGCTATCCATCAACATCGGCTCGACTCCCCAGATGAGCGCGGTGACCGGTGCGGAGGAGCACGCGGTGCCGGTCAAGCCGATCAACCGCTTTGACAGGCGCTGGGATCTGCTGCTCGATCGCGTTCGCAACCATGCCGGGACGACGCGCATCGCCGTGGTCGGTGGCGGCGCGGGCGGTGTCGAATTGACGCTGTCGATGCAGTACCGCTTGCGCAATGAACTGCGTGCAGCGGGGCGCGACCCGGAGGAACTGAGCTTTCATCTTCTGACCAGCGGAGCCGACATCCTGCAGACTCACGGCACCCGCGTACGCCACGCGTTCGAGCGGGTGCTGGCCGCCCGCGGGGTGGTAGTGCATCGCTGCGCCGAGGTGAACGAGGTGTCGGCGGCCCGACTGAGGACGGCGGCCGGCGAAACCGTGGACGCCGATGAAATCGTCTGGGTGACGCACGCCGGCGGGGCGCCGTGGCTGCGTGAATCCGGCCTCGCGCTGGATGCGCATGGGTTTATTCAGGTGCTGGACACGCTGCAGACGGTTACCGATCCGAAGGTGTTCGCGGCCGGCGACATTGCCAGTATGGTGAACTTTCCGATCGAGAAGGCCGGGGTATTCGCGGTTCGCCAGGGTCGCCCTCTGGCAGAGAATCTACGCCGGGCCGTGCAAGGCAGGTCCCTGAAGCCCTACCGTCCGCAGCGCCGCTGGCTCGCGCTGATCAGCACGGGCAATCGTTATGCGGTGGCCTCACGCGGCGTTATCGGGGTTCAGGCCGCCT
The DNA here is from genome assembly GCA_013813615.1 of Lautropia sp. Lineage (GTDB taxonomy): Bacteria > Pseudomonadota > Gammaproteobacteria > Burkholderiales > Burkholderiaceae_E > Lautropia. The sequence continues at coordinate 1,300 of JACCRJ010000009.1, forward strand.
GGGTCTGGCGCTGGAAAGACTGGATCGACCGCCGCTTCATGGCCAGGTTCAGTGACCTTCCCGCAATGCAGGCCGAGGCACCTGCAGCACCCTCGTCGGTGAAGCTCGATCCGGAGGAGGCCGCGCAAGCCGTCTCCGCCATCGCCATGCGCTGCGGCGGCTGTGGCGCCAAGGTCGGCGCCACGGTGCTATCGCGCGCGCTGGGCGGGTTGCACCCGGTCGAGCGGAACGACGTCCTGATCGGCCTGCACTCGCCCGACGACGCCGCCGTCGTGCGGGTCCCGCCGGGCAAGGCGATGGTGCACACGGTTGATTTCTTCCGCGCCTTCATCGACGACCCTTACCTGTTCGGCAAGGTCGCGGCCAACCATGCTCTAGGGGACATTTTCGCCATGGGCGCAGAAGCGCAGTCGGCGACGGCGATCGTCACGGTGCCTACCGGACTGGAGTCCAAGGTGGAAGACGTGCTGCTGCAGATGATGACCGGTGCAGTCGAGATGCTGAACGACGCCAATTGCGCCCTGGTTGGCGGCCACACCGGCGAAGGCCGGGAGCTCGCGCTGGGGTTCGCGGTCAACGGCCTGGTGGATGAGGATATGGCGTCGGTGATGCGCAAGGGGGGCATGCGAGCGGGGGACGTGCTGATCCTTACCAAGCCGCTCGGAACCGGCACCTTGTTTGCGGCCCATGCACGGCTGCGGGCCCGGGGGCGCTGGATAGACGCTGCGCTCGAGTCGATGTGCCAGTCGAACCGCCTCGGCGCGCAGTGCGTGCGCGAGCATGGCGCCACCGCCTGTACCGACCTGACCGGCTTCGGGCTGCTCGGGCATCTGGTGGAGATGACCCGTCCCTCGGCCGTGGACGCGGAACTGTACCTTTCGGCACTGCCGGTCCTCGACGGCGCCGAGGAGACCTGCGCGGCCGGCATCCTCAGTTCGCTGCAACCGGCCAACGTGCGGCTGCGCCGCGCGCTGCGCAACCAGGAGGAGGCGGTGGACCATCCGCGCTATCCCCTGATCTTCGACCCGCAGACCGCCGGGGGTCTGCTGGCCAGCATCCCGGGCGAGCGTGTCGAAGCCTGCCTGCACGCTCTGCGCGGGCTGGGCTACCGGCATGCAGTGGCGATCGGCCGTGTGCTGGGTCAGGGGGAGGCGATCGAGCCCGTCATCCTCAAGCTTCGGTAGTCGCTGGACGCGATCGGTCGGCTGGCCGCTGCGCCGACCCGGCATCACGAATGCGACCTACTTTGACCGCATGTAACGAATGAAAAGAAAAGCAAGGGATCCCGCCTAGAGGGTTCCACAGGACGAGGACCGGTACACTCCCGGCCTTCGCCACTGTTTCGGCTGATCGCCGCCTTTTGCACTACGCTTTCCACGGCCGCTTCATGCAATGGCGCCGCAGCGTCCCTGTCCGTTTGCGACACGGTGACCAGTACAAGGGCACCCGGCTGTTCTCAGCTCGCATGCTCCCTTTCGCAGCGCCGCTGAAATTGCGTTGCCTGATCGTCCCGTGCGCATGAGCCCAGCCGCCCATGAAATTCCCCTAGATAAGAGCGAGTAAATCCAATGCAGACTATTCGAACGCGCCCCCGCGCTGACTGGCCAACCATGCTGCTGCATTGGGGGCTGGTCGCCGCGCTCCTGGTCAGTGTCTCCACTGGCTGGCGCATCGCCAGCCTTTCGCAAGCGACCCCCGTCCTTCGCTGGATCGACGCGCTGCTGCTGCAGGGCAACGTCGTGCGCTGGCATCTGTTCAGTGCTTCCGCGCTTGTGGCGCTGGTCACCGGCTACCTGGTGTTCCTGTGGAGTGCGGGTCTGGGAGGACGGCTCAAGTTCCGCTTCGCGAGCCTGCTGAGCGCCGACCGCACGACGCGTTGGCAGGCGGTGAACCGGCTCGTGTACTGGTGCGCTTTCGCGCTTCTTGGCGGCGCTGCGGTTACCGGCATGCTGCTGTACTTCTTTCCTGGCGCGCTGCCGACCGAGCCGTTGGCGCTGGTGCACCAGGGGCTGTCGTGGGCATTCGTCGCCTACATCGTCCTGCACGTGATCGCGCAGATCATCCTTGGCGGGCTGCGTCAGCTGCTGAAAATCGTCACCCCCCGTATGGCGTACGGGCTTGGCGCGACCTTCGCGTTGTTTGCCGGGTTGGCCGCTGCCGCAGTCGGCTACGTGGTGGACGGCGGGAGCGTGCCGAAGCTCGTGCTGGCGACAACGCCGACGGCACCGACGTTGGACGGGGACGCCGCCGATGAAGTCTGGCAACGCGCGAGCGAAGTGGTCGTGCATACGAGCCGCGGATTCGGCCTCAGGGGCGGCGAAGTGGATGTGCGGGTGCGAGCACTGCACGACGGCGAGCATGCCTACTTTCTTTTCAGCTGGGCAGACGCGACGCGCAGCCAGAAGCACATTCCCCTGGTCAAGACGGAGCAAGGATGGAAGCTGCTCCAGACCAACTACGACAAGGACGACGAAAATGAATACTACGAAGACAAGTTCGCGGTGATGCTGGCCCGGTCTCCCGCCGCCGGGGGTGACACCGTCCGGCTCGGCACCAAGCCGTTGGCCGACAAGCCTGCAAACTCACACGGCCTCGGATTGCATGCAACGACGGACGGGAGCCTGGCTGACGTCTGGCACTGGAAGAGCGTGCGCAGCGGTGCGACCAACCAGTTCGACGACAACTACTTCGGCCCGCCGATGGAGGCCAAGCCGGGCGCCCGCTATACCGGTGGCTATACGCAGGACCCGCACACCGGCGGCGGCTTCGAGCAGAACTTCGACAAGATCAAGGACCGCCCCTTCGTGAAGCCGAGGTTCCTGCCGACGGACCTGGCGGCACAACAAAATCGAATGGGCCGGTT
>JACCRJ010000028.1 GCA_013813615.1 Lautropia sp.
ACCTGGGCGTGGTCGCGCAGGTGGTGGACCGCGTAGTGGTCATGTATGCCGGGCGGATCGTTGAAGAAGGCGCCGTCCAGGATGTGTTCGAGCGCCCCTCGCACCCCTACACGCGGCTGCTGCTTCAGAGCATTCCCTCGATCGACCGCCAGCACGATCGCCTGCAGACGATTCCCGGCATGGTGCCGAGCCTGTCCCACCTTCCGCCGGGTTGCCGCTTCCATCCCCGCTGTCCCCAGGCGCGCGCCGCCTGCCGGGAGCAGGCGCCCGCCCTCTTCGAAGCAGGGATCCGGCACCAAGCCGCCTGCATCGCATTGAACGGCTACCGCCATGCCGGCTGAACACGCGCCGGTGCAACGCACGCCGGCTGAACACACGCCGGCTGCACCGGCAACCGAAGAGCCCCTGCTGCGGGTCCGCGGCCTGGTCAAGCACTTCCCGATCATGCGCGGTGTCCTTCTGCCCCGGCCTGCAGGGGCCGTGCGGGCGGTCGACGGCATTGACTTCGACATCGCCGACGGCCAGACGCTGGCATTGGTGGGGGAAAGCGGCTGCGGCAAGACCACCACCGGCCGGCTGATCCTGCGCATGATCGAGCCCGGCGCCGGCACGATTCATTTCGCCGGAAGAGATCTGAGGAAGCTCTCGCCCGAGGCGATGCGATTGCAGCGCCAGCAGATGCAGATCATCTTTCAGGATCCGTACGGGTCACTCGACCCGCGGATGACGGTGAGCGACATCCTCGACGAGCCGCTGCGCATCCATGGCGCCGGCGGCCGCAGCGCGCGCAAGCAGCGGGTCGCCGAACTCCTCGACCTTGTCGGCCTGCGCAGCGAGTACGCCAACCGCTATCCGCATGAGTTCTCGGGCGGTCAGCGCCAGCGTATCGGGATAGCGCGGGCCCTGGCACTGAAGCCACGCTTCATCGTCTGCGACGAGCCGGTATCGGCGCTCGATGTCTCGATCCAGGCGCAGATCGTCAACCTGATGCTCGATCTGCAGAAGGAGTTCAACCTCACCTACCTGTTCATCGCACATGACCTCGGCGTAGTAAAGCATGTGGCGGATCGGGTGGCGGTGATGTATCTGGGCCGCATCGTGGAGATCGCACACAAGCACCCGCTCTATGCTTCGCCGCAACACCCCTATACGCAGGCCCTGCTTGCGGCCGTGCCGATACCGCGGCCCTCGGCGAGGCAGGCGCTGTCGCCACTGAAGGGAGAGATACCGAGCCCCAGCAATCCGCCGCCGGGCTGTCATTTCAACACGCGCTGCCCGCATGCATATGATCGTTGTCGCCATGAAGCACCGGCACTGCGCCGGGTGGCGCCAGGACATCGGGCCGCCTGCCACCTGCTCGTCCCGATCGACTGACCTGCTCCTGCAGTGTGCTTCCTCGTCACCGAGTCACCTTCGACCTGAACCTGCCCCTTTCCACTTGAGCCAACCCCCAAGCTGAACGACCATGGCGACATCCACCAGCCGCATCACCTCAGAGATCGACTTCAATCGCGAAGGCAAGCAGGTCGGCTTCCTGCGCCTGCCGCATTCAGTGCACCGTTCAGCCTACGGCTGGATACCCATACCGGTTGCGTGCATCAAGAACGGCGAGGGGCCGCGCGTCCTGCTGATGGCCGGCAACCACGGCGACGAATACGAAGGCCAGATTGCCTTCGCGAACCTGCTTCGCGCGCTCTCGCCGGACGACGTGCGGGGCCGCCTGATCTTTCTGACCTCGGCCAACTTTCCGGCGGCGATGGCAGGCATGCGCACCTCCCCGATCGATCAAGGCAATCTCAACCGCTCCTTTCCCGGCGATCCGGATGGCGGCGTCACCGCGCAGATCGCCTGGTACATCGAGCACGTGCTGCTGCCCCAATGCGACCATGTGTTCGACCTGCATTCAGGCGGCAGTTCGCTGATGTACCTGCCCAGCGGGCTCTGCCGGCGCCATGCCGACCGGCAGTGGATGGAACGCTCGCTCGAGTTGCTCATGGCGTTCGGCGCGCCGGTCTCCTATGTCGCCGACGCCCCGCAGGGGGAGGATCGGACGCTGACCGCCGCAGCAGCACGACAAGGCGTCATGCACATGGGCAGCGAACTCGGCGGCGGCGGTACCTTGACGATCGCCGCGTTGCGCGCGGCGCAGGACGGCATCCGCCGTGCCTTGCGATCGATCGGCGCGCTGGCCGATACCGTCGCCATCACACCCGCGCCGCAGACGAACATCCTCCAGGTGCGCGGCGCCGACTATTTCGTGTACGCGCCCGAAGCCGGATTGTTCGAGCCACTGGTGGACGTGGGCGACGAAGTGGTGGCCGGCCAGAAGGCCGGCATCATCCACTTTCACGATACCCCCTGGCGCGAGCCGGCCGCAGCGGCTTTCCAACGGGCCGGTACCGTACTGTGCAAACGCATGCCCTGCCGGACCGAACGCGGCGATTGCCTGTACCACCTCGGCACGCCGTTCCAGGCCTGACCGGCAACGAATGAAGCTCGAGCAAGCCAGAGACTCTGCAACATGAAACCCGCCATCGATTTTCGCAGCGACAACTGCGGCCGAGCCGCCCCGGAACTGATCGAGGCGCTGTCTGCTGCCAACACCGGCACCGCGCTCGGCTACGGCGGCGACGCCCTGACTGCACAAATGCAGGCGCGTTTCAGCGAGCTGTTCGAGGCGCCGGTTCGTGTGCATCCGGTGGCCACCGGCACCGCCGCGAACGCGCTGGCGCTGGCAGCGATGGCCACGCCTTTCGGCGCGGTTTATTGCAGCCCTCAAGCGCACATCAACACCTCGGAGTGCAACGCTACCGGTTTCTTCGGGGGCGGCACGAAGCTGGTAGCAATCGGCGGCCGGTACGGCAAGATCAGCGCCGATGCGCTCGAAAGCGAAATCGCCGCCGCGGGCAAGGGCCTGTCGCACAAGAGCCAGCCCAAGGCGGTGAACCTGGTCCAGGCTACCGACCTGGGCGCGGTGTATTCGGTGGACGAAGTCGCCGCGGTCGGCGCCGTCGCCCGCGCACACGGGCTCAAGGTCCATATGGACGGCGCAAGGTTCGCCAACGCGGTCGCTGCCCTGGGTTGCACGCCGGCGCAGGCGACCTGGAAAGCGGGCGTGGATATGTTGTCCTTCGGAGTGACCAAGAACGGCGGGCTGCTCGGCGACGCGATCGTCGTCTTTGCACCGGACGCCGCACCAGACCTCGGCTTTCACCTGCGACGCGCCGGTCTCGTCTGGTCCAAGATGCGGTTCGCGTCGGCGCAGATCATGGCCTACATCGAGAACGACCTGTGGCTGCGACTGGCCCGGCAGGCGAACGCGGCAGCCAGCGCCATCGCCGCCGGGCTCGAAGCGATCGAGAGCGTCGGCCTCGTCGCCCCGGTACAAGCGAACGAGGTGTTCGTACAGATGGCGCCGCCGGCAGCTGCGTCCCTGGAGGACCAGGGATTCCTGTTCCATCGGCGCGGCCCGGACGTCGGGCGCTTTGTCTGCCGCTGGGACACCGGCGAGGATGAAGTCGCGGCACTGGTTGCCGCCATTCGACGCAGTGCGGCCGGACGGAGGGCAGGCCGATGAGCGCCACGGCAAGCGCCACGGCAAGCGCCACCCCATCCAGGATCTGGACCCGGGTCGACTACGAGAAGGACGGCAAGCAGAACGGCTGGCTGCAGCTGCCCCATTCCGTCACCCGTTCGGCCTACGGCAACATCGCCATCCCGATCAGCGTCATCAGGAACGGCAGCGGCCCGACGGCGTTCCTCATGGCCGGCAACCACGGCGACGAATACGAAGGCCAGATCGCGCTCTGCCGGCTCGTCCGGGAGCTCGACCCTGGCGAGATCTCGGGGCGGATCATCGCGCTGCCCGCGGCGAACCTGCCGGCGGCAATGGCCGGCACCCGGGTCTCGCCAATCGACCAGGGCAACCTGAATCGCGCATTCCCGGGCGATCCGGACGGTTCGCCGACCTTCGCCATCGCGCACTACATCGACACCATCCTGTATCCGATGGCGGACATCCACCACGACCTGCATGCCGGCGGCTCATCGCTGCAGTACCTGCCGTTCGCCTCGATGCGCCAGGGGAAGGACGCCGACCTGAACCGCCGCGCCCTGGCGGCGTTGAAAGCGTTCGGCGCGCCGATCGGGCTGGTGTGGGCTTACAGTCCCGACCCGCGGCTGTCGTCGGTGGCGGCGGTCAACCGAGGGCTGGTCGGCCTCGGCGGAGAGTTCGGCGGCGGCGGTTCGGTCAGCAGCACCGGTATACGCATCATCGGGCGCGGCCTGCGCAACCTGCTCGCGCATGCCGGCATCCTCGATACGGCCGAGGCAGCCGGCGACTTCGCCGGCCCGTCCCGCCTGATGGAGGTCAAGAGCCGCGACTACTACGTCTATGCGCCCGAGCCCGGCCTCTTCGAGCCGGCAGTGGAACTCGGCGACAACGTCCGCCGGGGCGACCTGTGCGGCGAGGTTCATTTCGTCGACAACCCGGCGCGGCCACCGGAGCGCTGTCACTTCGACGGCGACGGCATGGTGATCTGCAAGCGGCACTACGGGCGAGTCGAACGGGGTGATTGCGTCGTTCATCTCGCCACCGACTACGCCGGCTGAGCCGACCCAGCGATGAACACGACCGCCCGCGAGACGAATGATGGAGTCACCGCAGATGCGATCGAGCGGGCGCACGCGGCGATAGCGCCGCACATCTCGCTGACGCCGTGCCTCGAGGCGAAGACGCTGTCGGCGATGCTCGGCTGCCGGCTGTTCCTCAAATTCGAAAACCTGCAGTTCACCGCGTCCTTCAAGGAGCGCGGCGCCTTGAACTTCCTGCTGTCGATGGACGCCGATGCCCGCGCACGCGGCGTCGTCGCCATGAGCGCAGGCAACCACGCGCAGGGCGTCGCCTACCATGCCGGCAGGCTCGGCATTGCTGCGACCATCTTCATGCCGCGCGACACGCCCTTCACCAAGGTTTCCCGCACCCGCAGCCTTGGCGCAGACGTGCGCATCGAGGGCGCAAGCCTCACCGAAGCGGCGGCGGCAGCGCGTGAGCATGCGCAACGGTGCGGCGCGGTATTCCTCCATCCCTTCGACGACCCGCTGGTGATCGCCGGCCAGGGCACCGTCGCCCTTGAAATGCTCGACCAGGTGCCGGAGCTCGACACGCTGGTGGTGCCGGTAGGCGGCGGTGGCCTGCTCGCCGGCATGGCCGTCGCCGCGCGGCACCTGAAGCCGGACATCGTGCTCTACGGTGTCGAACCGGAACACTACCGTGCGATGCACCAGCACCTGCGCGGCGAAGCAGTGTCGGTCGGCGGCGACACGGTGGCCGAGGGCCTCGCCGTGCGCGACGTCGGCAGGCTGACCGCGAGTATCGTCAGGGACCTGGTCGACGACGTGCTGATCGTCGACGAGGCCGAGATCGAGCGCGCGGTCTGCTGGCTGGTCGACGTAGAGAAGACGGTGGTCGAAGGCGCCGGCGCGACCGGACTCGCGGCGCTGTCCCGCCACCGCGAGCGCTTTGCGGGCCGCTGCGTCGGCGTACCGCTGACCGGCGGCAACATCGACGTGCGCCTGCTTGCGTCCACCTTGCTGCGTGGACTCGCCCGGGACGGCAGGCTGGTCGCCTTGTCAGTCTCGGTGCCGGATGCTGTCGGCAGCCTTTCGGCCATCACCACGTCGATTGCCGCCGCCGGCGGCAACATCGTCGAGATCCGCCACGATCGGCTGTTCGCGAGAGAGTCGGCACGGCGTGCCACGGTGGAGTTGGTCGTGGAGGCCCAGGATCGGGATCATGTGGCACTCATCGTTCGCGCGCTCGACGCCGCGGGGTTTCCGGTCGCGGAGAACCCCATCCACAAATAGGCAAGGCCGACGAACGGTTACCGGTTCCGGACCGGCGGCGAGCCGCGTGAGGAAACACGGTCCGATCCGCCACATTGCCGCCGCGCATGGTGTGCAAAGCTGTCCAGGCGCGGCAAAGCAAAATATAATCTGACCATTCACGGAACGGCAGATTTGCGAGTTCACCGCCCATCGTTGTTTTCTGAAAGCGCGCATCCCTGGCTGTTTGCAGTCCTGGTCGCCGCCGCGGCCATGCTCTTGCGGGCCGCCCTGGCTCCCTCCATCGGTACCGACCTGCCGGTGCTCATCGCCGTGCCTGCCATTGTGGCGGCCGCCTGGCTGGGCGGCTTCTGGCCAGGCATGCTCGCCACCGCCGTCTGTGCCGTCTGGTCCATGGCGCAACCGCTGGGGGTGCCGCCGACTCCGGGAGCGCAGGGTGCGCTGCAGCACGCGGCGCTGGTTGACGCAATGCTGCTGCCGGCCGCCCTGCTCATCTGCCTGCTGGGGGAGCAACTGCACCGCACGCGCAGCCAGGCGAGCCGCCGCCTCGAAGCGATGCAGCGGCTTGCCCTGCCGAGTCAGCGCCTGCAGGCGGCGCTCGAACTGGCGGCGATATCCGCCTTTGACGTCGATCGCGACCTTCGCTATGTGTGGGCGCAGAAGCCCCCCGTCGGGCTGCGCGAATCCGACCTGCTCGGCCGGACTGCCGAGGAAATCTATGAGCCTGCGGTGGCCGCCGCTCTGACGAGCGCCCGCCGCCGCATCCTGCAGGAAGGAGCCGCCTGTCGTACGGAAATCCAGGTGCGACGCAACGGCGCGATCGAATGGGTCGACTGGATCGGCGGCCCGCTGCGCGATCCCGACGACCGGATCGTCGGGGTCACCAACCTCGCCATCGACATCACCGACCGCAAGCGATCCGAGCTCGAACTGCGTCGCAGCGAAGAATCGCAGCGACTGCTGGTGGAACTGCAGGATGCGATTCGTGAGCTGACCGACGCCGGCGAGATCAAGGCCCGCATCACCCAACGCGTCGGCCGCCACTTCCGTGCCAATCGCTGTGCATTTGCGGACATCCTCACCGGCGAAGCGTCGGTCGAGGTGATGCGCGACTACACCCAGGACGCCTGCAGCATCGCCGGCAGCCATCGCCTCGGCCCTCGGGAATCGATTCTCATGCAGCAACTGCTTGCGGGCAGGACGGTGGTGGTCGCGGACACGGTCAAGGGAATCACCCGGACGGGCCATCCGGGCACGGCGCCGGTGCCGGGTGAGGCCTGGATGATGCCCGGCTATTGGGAGGCCGAAGCCGGCGGCGCGCTGCTGTGCGTGCCGGTCTTGCACGAGGGCGATCTGGTTGCCGCGCTTTCACTGCGGCACAACCTGCCGCACCGATGGACGCCGGACGAGGTGACGCTGATGGAGCAGATCGCCCAGCGGACCTGGACCGCGCTCCAGGCGGCACACGCCCAGAACGCGCTGCGTGACAGCCGTGACGTCCTGGCACTGGCCCTGCGTGGCGGCAGGATGGGCGCATGGTCGCGCGAGTACGGCAGCGACAAGGCGTGGTGGAGCCGCGAGCTGGAAGAAATTTACGGCCTCGACGCCAACGGCTTCAGCGGCACCCGGCAGGATTTCCTCGATCTGATTCATCCGGAGGATCGGGCTCGGGTGAAGGATGCGCTGGACCAGGCTCTGGATCATCACCGCGACTACTGTGTCGAATACCGGTTCCGCCACGCGTCGGGTGAATGGCGCTGGATGGAAGGCCGCGGACGCGCCTCCTACCGTGGCGACGGCCGGCCGGCCATCACCTATGGGCTGGGCATCGACATCACCGAGCGCAAGCGTCTGGAGGAAGAGCGCCGGCGGTTGAACACGGAGCTGGCCCAGTCGCTGCGCCGCAAGGACGAGTTCCTAGCGACGCTCGCGCACGAGTTGCGCAACCCGCTCGCGCCGATCGTGACCGCCCTCGAAGTGCTGCGGCTCAAGGCGCCGGCAGATCCGCAGATGCGCTGGTCGCGTGACGTCATCGAGCGGCAGGTGCGTCACATGACCCGACTGGTCGACGACCTGCTGGACGTTGCACGCATATCGTCCGGCAAGGCGCAGCTGCGTACCGAGCGGATCGAGTTGGCGAGTGTCGTTCACCATGCGGTGGAAAGCGTGAAATCCCTCATCGACTCCGCCCGGCACGCGCTCAGCATCAGCCTGCCGCCGGCGCCGCTGATGCTGGAGGCGGACCCGACCCGCCTCAGCCAGGTCCTCGCCAACCTGCTGAGCAACGCCGCGAAATACACGCCGCCCGGGGGGCACATTTCGCTCAGCGTCCGCCAGGAGGATCGCGAGGTCGTGATCTCGGTCTCCGACGATGGCATCGGCCTGTCGGCGCCGGACCTGGAACGGATTTTCAGCATGTTCGCCCAAGTCGCGCCCGCACTCGACCGGTCGCAGGGCGGGCTCGGCATCGGCCTGGCGCTGTCACGCGGCCTGGTCGAACTGCACGGCGGGACCATCGTCGCCACAAGTCCCGGGCAGCAGCACGGCTCGACCTTCATCGTTCGGCTGCCGCTCGGAGCGCAGGCGGCGTTGCCGCAGCCCAAACCAGGTCGCGACGCACGCTCAGAGCCCCTACCGCAGCGGATCCTCGTCGTCGACGACAACCTCGACGCGGCAGCGTCGCTGTCCATGCTGCTGGAGCTCGACGGCCATCTGACCGCGACTGCGTACGACGGCCAGCGCGCCCTCGAGCTGGCCCGGAGCTTCGAACCGCAGGTCATCCTGCTCGATATCGGCCTGCCCCTGCTGAACGGCTACGAGGTGGCGCGGCGGATCCGGGAGCAGCCGTGGGGTGAGGACATCACCCTGATCGCCGTCACCGGGTGGGGGCAGGAACAGGACCGGCAGCAGGCGGTGGCGGCCGGTTTCGACCACCACCTCACCAAACCGCTGGACCCCTCGCGGCTGGCATCGCTGCTGGAAGCGGCGGTGCTGCGCTGAACCGGGTCAGTCGAAAAGGCCGGGCGCGCGGCTGAGGCGGGCGCCCTCGATCTGCAGTATCCGCAGCTTCGTCAAGACGCCGCCGCCGGCCGAGAAGCCGCCCGAGCAGTAATCGAGCGGACTCCTGCCGGCAGCCAGCACGCGATGGCAAGGCACAACCGGCGCAAACGGATTCTTCGCCAGCGCCTGGCCGACCGCGCGGGCAGCCGCAGGCTCCCCCAGCAGCGTCGCGACCTCGCCGTAGGTAGTCGTCGCCCCGGGCCCGGTCTGCCGGACCAACGCATAGACGCGGCGGTGAAACGGGGGCAGGTCGGACATGTCGAGCGGCAGGTCGAGCAGGTCGTCCTTCTGCCCCTGCAGCAGATCGCCGATACGGTCCACTGCCTCCCGCGCGAAGTCCGGGACCCCTGGGCCCAGGGGGACAGGAATCAACGGCGGGACCGGAGCGACCGCCGGCGAATCGTGCCGAGGCTGCAAGCTGCCCTCGGGAAGCAGCGGGTGCAGCTTGCGCATGCGCCGGCGGGTCTCTTCCAAGGTGCCCTCCGGAAGAAGCACACCGGTGATGCCGCGCAGCCCCCAGGCGATGCCGCAGTGGCCGATCGCGGTGTCGAACAGCAGCCAGAAGCCTGTCGGGGTTGGGCAAGGGACCATATCGGGCCATGCTACAGTTTCCGACCCGGCTCGCAAGCGTCGCACCGGACAACGAGGAGACTTCGATGCGTCCGTCCTGCCTGGCCCTCCTGTCCCGAATCCTCATGGCAGCCGCCATGCTC
>JACCRJ010000047.1 GCA_013813615.1 Lautropia sp.
TGGGTCTCTGAAGGCTGCTCCAGAGGGCTCCGGACCCGGTCTGGAGGGATTCCCCCCGACCAGGGGCTGGCTCCGTGGGTGCGAACGCAGCCGGCGTGACAGAATCCCGATAGACTTCCGCCTCGACGCTTCCGAGCGCAGGTTTCGACATGAACCGGTTACGCAATGGCATGGCTGAAATCGCTCACATCGCAACGCTGCCGGTCTGTGCCCAGCCCGCTCTTGCCTGTCGTGGCATTGCCCGCAGCGGTGCTGGCGGTCGGCACCACGACCAACACCAGGCTGGGCTGATGTGGATCTCCGAGGGAGCCGCCTGCATAGTCTTCGCCTTGTGGATCAGCCTGCGGGCGGCAGCCCTGCGCCTGGCCGGCGACTGACGTATGCGAGGTCCGATACCGTCGAGGCGCCGCGACCGCACGGCCGAGTGGTTCGTGCCGAAATTCGGTCCGCCCAGGTTTCGCGCCACGATCGGGTTGCTGTTCCTGCCCTACACGGGCATGGTGCTTTCCTACACGATCATCGGCGCAATGCTCGCGCCGAGCGTCGCCTGGGATCGAGTAGTGGCCCTGCTGGCCATCTACTTCCTCGCGCTCGGTATCGGCGCCCATGCCTTCGATGCGCTCGGCAGCCGCGTCACGAAGCCGTGGGGCGAGCATTTCACAACCAGGCAACTCTGGATCCTCGGTGGCGTCTCGCTCGCCTGCGCCTACCTGATCGGAATCCACTATATGGTGACGGTCGCACCCTACCTCTGGCCGCTCGCCATTGCCGAAGGCTTCTTCGTCCTGGCCTACAACCTCGAGTGGTTCCACGGCCGCTTTCACACCGACGGCTGGTTCGCGGTGTCCTGGGGTGCGCTCCCTGTGCTGGCCGGTTATGTCCTGCAGACCAACAGCATCAGTCTGGCGGTGGTGCTCATGGCCATGGCGGCCGCCTTGTTCAGCCTGGTTGAAATCAAGGCGTCCCGGCCGTACAAGGAGGCCAAGCGTTCAGGCGATCCCGCATCGAGCCCGCTCCTTCCGTGCCTCGAGGGCATCCTGAAATGCATCAGCGGCAGCGTCCTGCTGCTGGGTGCGGCAATGGTGGCGTTCCGATGGAATGGGTAGACGAGGGGTTCGCCCGCTACTGGGGAGGCCTGGGCGAGCAGTTGACCGCCTGCATGAGGCCGATGACCCTGTCGTTCTTCAGCGGCATCCCGCCATGTGATGCCCGGACGGTGGCAGATCTCGTCGGCGACGGCAAGAAACTGCGTGGCTGCCTGGTCCTCGCAGTGTGCGACGCCCTTGGGGGGCGCATGGAGGAGGCACTGACGGCCGCCGTCGCGGTCGAATGCGTGCAGGCCGCATCACTGATCCACGACGACCTGGTGGACGATGACGCCGTGCGCCGGGACAGGCCTGCAACCTGGATCGTGCAGGGAGGCCGGCGGGCGGTGCTGCTGGGCGACCTGATCTTCGCCACTGCCCTGCACAAAAGCGCAGAAGCGGGACGAGAGCAGGTACTGGTGCTCACGAAGGCCATTGCGCTGATGGCCGCAGGTGCCTATCGCGAACCGCTCGACCCGGTGGAGACACAGGCCTTGCTCCAGCTGCGCCCCCGGGGACGCGCCGTGTATGAGTACATCATCCAGACCAAGACCGGCGCTCTCTTTGCTGCCGCCGCGGAGTTGGGGGCGGTTGCCGCTGCTGCGCCTCCGGAAGTGCGCGCTGCCGCTGCCGCGTTCGGCGCTCGCATGGGGGAGGCATACCAGATGGCCGATGACCTCGCGGACCTGGTGAGCCCGCTCGCCCCTGCCGACCTTTCGCCGCAGCAGTCTGCCGCGCTGGAGATACTGGGGGCCTGCGTGAAAGCGGCGGCGCAGGAGACAACGCCAGCAGACACAGCCACGGCTGCCTCCGATTTCCCGGCGGTTGCCGGCGATCTGGCCGGCTCGCTGCAGCGGGCAATACGGCAACGGGTCCGTCTCGCGCTGCAGGCACTCGGAATTTTTCCCCAAGGACCGCGGCTCGCGTTTTTGCGAGCCCTTCCCGGCGCCCTCGTCAGGCCGGTGGCTGCCGGGCCGCAGCCGGCTCCTCCGCCAGACGCCTAGCCTCATCGTCGCCGTCGTCCGGCGCATTGACCGCTCGGACGATGGCGGAACCGTACAGGGTGAGGTACTCCAGCCTCACATCCGAAAACCGGTTGCGCGCGAGCGAATCCTGGAGCGTCGCCAGCCATTGCGTTTCCTCGATCAGGCGCGGCAGGCCCTGGTAGATTTCCTGCCAGGCCGGGAAGACGCGGGCCACGGTCTGCTTCATGACCATGAAGTAGAGACGCCAGACGGCGATCAGCGCCGGCCTGGGCGGGTAGGTGAAGTCGTGCATCATCAATACGCCCTCGGGGCGAAGCATGTCGCGGCAGTTCCGGGTGAGCAGGGGCAGGTCTGCGTACTTGGCGAGGTATGAAGAGGTGATGCAGTCGAAGCGCGTTGCGCTGTGAAAGTCTTCTGCCCGGCACAAGACCAGTTCCACGTTGTCGGTCGCCTCACGGCGAATCTTCTCTCGCGCCAGCTGCAGGTATTCGTCGCGCAACTCCACGCCGACCACCTGGCGATGCGGGAATCGGCGTGCGATCGACAGGGTCGAGATGCCGGTGCCGCAGGCGAGGTCCAGCACCGGCCCGTTGCCCTCCGGAATCAGCTCCAGCATCCGGCGCTTCCAGAGCCGGTCGATGCCGAACGTCGCCCAGTGCACCATCGAGTCATAGGTCGGGCCGGTACCGGTGAATAACCGGTCCACCAGTTCCAGTCTGGAATCGTATATCGGAGAGGGGTCGTTCTTCATCGTTTGCGCTCGGGGGTGTGCCGGCCGGGGCGTCGGCCGGGCGGTAAGACTCTCGTTCTCCGCGAAGCGATCCGGCCACGACCAGGTCTGGTTGCAGTCGGCTTGACAATTTGCGAACGTCACATACTAATCGCATAGAACATCAAAGTTCTACTCGGCGGTAGCGACATCACCCAGGCGGGGCCGACTTCGAAGTGACCTGGAACGCGTTGCCGCCGACTCACTCAATCAATGGAGACTCAAATGTGTCACCGTATGGCTCATCACCGCGGCCCTGGGCGCCCTGTCGATGACGGAGCCTGGCTGGAGCCAGCCGACCTATCCTGACCGGGTCGTCAGGATCATCGTCCCCTACCTGCAGGCAGGTCACCCGACGTCGTGGCGCGCCATCTTGCCGACCGGCTCACCCAGGCCTTGGGCAGGGCCGTCATCATCGACAACCGTCCGGGCGCAGGCGGCATGACGGTGCCGAACAGGCTGCCACGGCGCCGAATGATGGCTACAACCTGCTCTTTACGGTCAAGGGTGTCATG
>JACCRJ010000059.1 GCA_013813615.1 Lautropia sp.
GTGCCCCAGCCGCTCCCCGAGCCGCGGGAACGTGTCCAGCACGCGCTCGTAGCTCCAGTCGTGGCGCCCATCCCGGCCGGGGCGGGCAGCCATCAGCAGATTTTCCCGGACACTGAGGTTGGGAAAGACGCCCCGCCCCTCGGGCACGTAGGCCACCCCCAGCCGGGCGACCTGGTGGGGGCGGGCCCGCGTTACGTTCTGACCGGCGAAGACGATGTGACCTTCGCGCTGCGTGACATGGCCGAGCAGCGTGCGGATCAGCGTGCTCTTGCCCATCCCATTGCGGCCGAGCAGCCCCATCGTCTGGCCGCGCCCGATGGCGATGTCGACGCCGTGCAGGACGTGGCTGGAGCCGTACCAGGCATGCAGGCCTCGGGCCTCGAGCAGGTAGCCTTCACCCATAAACGTCGCTCATCCGTCGCCGCCGAGATAGGCCGATTGCACCTGCGGGTTGCTCCGCACCGCCGCCGGGGTGTCCGAAGCGATGACCGTCCCGTTCACCATCACGGTGATTCGGTCGGCGATGCGGAACACCGCGTCCATGTCGTGCTCGACCAGCAGGATCGCATGACCGGGCCGCAGCTGTTCCAGCAGTGCAAGCATCCGATCGGTTTCCTCCGCGCCCATGCCGGCCATCGGCTCATCGAGCAGCAGCACTTCAGGCGCCGTGGCAAGGCACATCGCAATTTCCAGTTGCCGCTTTTCGCCGTGGCTCAGCAGCCCGGCCGGGCGGTCCAGCAGATCGACAAGGCTGGCGCGGGCGGCAGCATCGTGTGCCGCCGCCGTGCTCGCGTCGCAGCGCTGCGCGTCGCGCCACCAGGCCCATGGCTTCTGCGTGCGCGCCTGCGCGGCCAGCCGGCAGTTCTCGAACACGCTGAAGCTCGGATAGATGGTATTGCGCTGGTAGCTGCGGCCAAGCCCGGCGCGCGCTCGCCGGGGCTGCGTCCATCGGGTCACGTCGTTGCCCATCAGTTCCACCGTGCCCGCTGACGGTGGGAGCTCGCCCGACAGGATATCGATGAGGGTCGACTTTCCCGCGCCGTTGGTGCCGATGACAGCATGCACGCTGCCGCGCACCAGTTCGATCGAGACGCGGTTCACCGCGACAAGCCCGCCCCAGCGGCGCGTGATGTCGCGTCCGCGAAGCAGTATCTCGGCCTGGCCTTCGGGCGAAATCATTCAGCGCCTCCTGGCGCCGGGGCCGCCCGGGCGGCGGGGCCCCGGTTGGCCCGGCCGAGGAGCCGGTTGCGCCACTGGCCCGGCAGGCCGACCAGCCCACGCGGCAGCAACGCGACAGTGGCGATGATCGTCAAGCCCAGCCCCAGCTGCCAGTGCTTTGCGAAGGCGCCGAAAATTGCGTCCGACTTGAAGAATTCCTGCAGCAGCGCGAAGGCGAAGGCGCCGATCAGCGCGCCGCGCAGATGCCCCAGTCCGCCGAGGATGATCATGATCAGCACCGCGCCGCTGAGGTGCCAGCTCATCATCTCCGGATTGACGTAGCCGTCCTTCACCGCGAACAGGAAACCCGCGAGCCCGCCGATGCCGCCGGAGAGGGTGAACGCTGCGAGCTTGTAGGGATAGGTCGAGAAGCCGGTGGCGCGCATGCGCTGCTCGTTGACGCGGATGCCAGCCAGCGCGCGGCCGAAGCGCGAGCGGAGCAGCAGCGCGAGGAATGCGAAGACTACGCCAAGACAGCCGAGGGTGAAGTAGTACAGGGTCAAGGCGCCCTCCAGATCGAGCAGCGAACCCACCACCGGTTTGAAGTACAGGTAGATGCCGTCGGTGCCGCCGCCCAGCGGCGTGTCGTGGACCACGTAGTAGGCCATCTGCGCGAAGGCGAGGGTGACCATGATGAAGTACACGCCCTTGGTGCGCAGGCTCAACGCGCCCGCCGCCAGGGCGAACAGCGCCGCGGCGCCGATGCTAGCCGGCAGCAGCCACCACACCGGACCCGGCTCGCTCTCGGGCGACAACAGCACAGCCGCGTACGCGCCGATGCCGAAGAAAGCTGCCTGCCCGAAGCACACCAGACCAGTGGCCCCCACCAGCAGTTCGAGGCTGAGCGCAAACACTGCGTAGACCATGATCTTGGTGACCAGGTCCAGGACGTAGTTGCCGGTGAGCAGCGGCAGCAGTCCCAGCGTCAGGAAGCAGGCGACCACGAACGCTGCCTTGGAACCGTCCCCCGGGTGCATCTGCCTCATCCCGACCGGAACAGGCCGTTCGGCTTCCAGAGCAGGATCAGCGCCATCAGGACGTAGACGAGCACGCCGGCCGCTTGCGGCAACAGCACTTTTCCGAAGGTGTCGACGACCCCGATCAGCAGCGCGGCGAGCAGCGCGCCGCGGATCGAGCCGATGCCGCCGATCACGACGACGACGAAGCAGATGATCAGCACGGTATTGCCCATGCCGGGGTAGACGCTGGACAAGGGGGCCGCCACCATGCCTGCGAACACCGCAATCGAAACGCCGGCGGCGAAGACCACGCGGTAGAGCAGCCTGATGTCGATGCCCAGGCTCTGGACCATCTCCCGGTTGGTGCTGCCCGCCCGGATCATCATGCCCAGGCGGGTACGGGTGAGCACGAACCACATGCCGATGGCCAGTGCCAGGCAGACGCCGGAAACAAAAAGCCGATAGACCGGATAGGTCATCATCTCGCCGAGCGGCAAGGTGCCGGAGAAGATTGCCGGCGCCTGCACGCCGTGGACGTCGTCGCCCACCAGCAGGCTGCGGACTTCCTCGAACACCAGGATCAGTCCGTACGTCATCAGCACCTGCTGGAGATGCTCGCGGTCATAGAGGAAGCTGAAGAACGCCCACTCCAGTACGTAGCCCAGCAGCACGGCCAGGATTGTCCCGATGAGCAGGGTGGCGAAAAAGCCGCCGCCGACGCTGGCTTGCACGATGGGTGCCAGCGCGAATGCCATGTAGGCACCGATCATGTAGAAGCTGCCGTGGGCGAGATTGATGACGCCCATGATGCCGAAGATCAGCGTGAGCCCGCTCGCGACCAGGAACAGCAGGAGGCCGTACTGGAGGGAGTTCAGGCACTGGATCAGGAACGTGGCGAAGTCCATGGGCGCAAACTCCGCCGCGCGGCCTCGTCAGGGTGGCCGCCGGTGCGTTGGACGATGGAAGAGCGGATGAAGGTCGGGAGAGACTACATCCGGCAGCCGCGGCCCGGATCGGCAAGCGACTTGCTGGCCACGCCCACCAGCTTGTTCTCCTTGCCGCCGACTTCGCGCAGGTAGATGTCCTGCACGGGATTGTGCGAATTGCTCAGCGTGAAGGCCCCGCGCGGGCTGTCTATTTTTGCCTTGCGAAGCGCCGCGGCGAATTCGGTCTTCTTCGAGAGGTCTCCTTTCACCGCTGCCATACCCAACCCGAGCATCTGCGCGGCATCGTATCCCTGCACCGCGTAGACGTCGGGCTGCATCTTGTAGGCCCTGGCATACGCAAGCCGGAAGGACTTGTCCCGCGGCGTGTTCAGGTTGTCGCTGTAGTGCAGCGTGGTCAGGAGCCCCTCGGCGTCGGCGCCCTGCGCCTCCAGAGTGCCGTCGGTGAGGAAGCCCGCTCCATAGAGGGGAATGCTTTTCTTCAGGCCCGCGGCCGCATAGTCCTTGACGAACTTCACCGCCCCGCCGCCGGCGAAGAAGGTGTAGACCGCATCGGGCTTGGTCGCCGCGATCTCGGTCAGCAGCGCCTGGAACTCGACGTTGGGGAAGGGCAGGCTGAGCTCCTTGACCACCGTGCCGCCGGCCTTCTCAAATCCTTCCTTGAAGCCGCGCACCGACTCGTCGCCGGCGGCGTACTTCCAGGTGATGGTGACGACTTTCTTGTGCCCCTTCTTGCCCACCACCTCGCCCATGGCAAACCCCGGCTGCCAGTTGCTGAAGCTGGAGCGGAAGATGTTGGGCGCGCACATCGGGCCGGTCACTGCGTCGGCGCCAGCATTGGGTACGAGCAGCAGCGTGCCCGTGTCCTTGGCCACCTTGGCCATCGCCATTGCCACGCCGCTGTGCACCGTGCCGACCAGGACGTCGACGTTGTCGCGCTTGACCAGCTTGTTGACATTGTCGGTGGCCT
>JACCRJ010000078.1 GCA_013813615.1 Lautropia sp.
GCCGCAGGAAGTGCGGGGATTTTATCCCTGGCCGGGAGGTTCGGCATGAATTGAAGCGGCTAAACGGCCGATAATAATCGTCACTTCCTCCCGTTGCGCTGCCGCCATGACCGACCTGTCCCACCTCGACCGAGTTTCTCCCCAGCCGGGCTCCGGTGCTCTTGCGCTGCCCGCGCCGGACGCAGACCCTCATGAAACAACGGAATGGCTGGAGTCGCTCGACGGGGTGCTGCGGCACGGCGGACCGCAGCGCGCCCGCTTCCTGCTGGACGCCCTGCAGCGGCACGCGGCGAGGGCTGGCCTGGGCTGGAAGCCGGCGCTGGCGTCTCCCTTCGTCAATACCGTCCCGGTGTCTGCGCAGCCGAGGTTCCCCGGCGACCTGGAACTGGAGCGCGAACTGGCGGCGATCATGCGCTGGAATGCGCTGGCGCTGGTGGTCCGGGCCAACCGCGCCCATGGCGAGCTCGGCGGCCATATCGCCAGCTACGCGTCGGCGGCGGACCTTTTCGAAGTCGGCTTCAACCATTTCTTTCGGGCCCGGCGCGGCACCTTCCTCGGCGACCTCGTTTATTTCCAGCCGCACTCCGCCCCGGGCGTGTACGCCCGCGCCTTCCTCGAAGGCCGACTGGGCGAGGCGGACCTGGCGCATTACCGTCAGGAACTCGCCGCGCCGCGCCTCGGGGCCCGCGGCTTGTCGAGCTATCCGCACCCCTGGCTGATGCCGGACTTCTGGCAGTTTCCCACCGGCTCGATGGGCATCGGCCCCATCAGCGCCATCTACCAGGCGCGCTTCATCCGCTACCTGGAGCACCGCGGGCTCACCAGCGCGGCCCGCTTCGAGGACGGTCTGCCGCGCAAGGTGTGGGGCATCTTCGGCGACGGCGAGATGGACGAGCCCGAGTCCATGAGCGCGCTCACGCTGGCGGCGCGCGAGAAGCTGGACAACCTGGTGTTCGTCATCAACTGCAATCTGCAGCGGCTCGACGGGCCGGTGCGCGGCAACGGCCGCATCATCGACGAGCTCGAAGCGCTGTTCCTCGGTGCAGGCTGGAACGTGATCAAGCTGGTCTGGGGCAGCGACTGGGACGGCCTGTTCGCACGCGACCGGGGCGGCGCGCTGATCGACGCCTTTGCAGCCACGGTGGACGGGCAGTTCCAGACCCTCTCCGCCACTGACGGCAAGTTCAACCGCGAGCGCTTCTTCGGCCAGAACGAAGTGCTGCGGGCCCTGTCGCAGGGCATGACCGACGAGCAGATCGACCGGCTCACCCGCGGCGGCCACGATCCGGTCAAGCTGCATGCCGCCTACGATGCCGCTGCCCGCCACGAGGGCCAGCCGACTGTGATCCTGGCGCACACCAAGAAGGGCTTCGGCATGGGCCGCGCCGGCCAGGGCCGCATGACCACCCACCAGCAGAAGAAGCTCGACGCCGAGGCACTGCGTGAGTTCCGCGACCGCTTCGCGCTGCCGCTGTCGGACGCCCAGGCAGAGGCGCTGGAGTTCTGCAGGCCGCCCGCCGATGCGCCGGCAATGCGATACCTGATGGAGCGCCGCGAGGCGCTGGGCGGTCCGATTCCTGCACGGCGCACCGACTGCGATCCGGTGCCGGTGCCGCCGACGTCGAAGTGGGGGAAGTTTGCGCTCGCCGCCGACGGCAAGGAGATGTCGACCACGATGGCCTTCGTGCGGATGCTGGGCGGGCTGCTCAAGGATGACGCGCTCGGCCCGCGGGTGGTGCCGATCGTCGCGGACGAAGCGCGCACCTTCGGCATGGCCAACCTGTTCCGCCAGGTCGGCATCTATTCCTCGGTCGGCCAGCGCTACGAGCCGGAGGACATCGGCTCGATGCTCTACTACCGCGAGATCAGGGAAGGGCAGATTCTCGAGGAAGGGATTACCGAAGCAGGCGCGCTGGCGTCATGGACCGCCGCGGCCACCAGCTATTCGGTGCACGGGCTGGCGATGCTGCCGTTCTACATCTACTACTCGATGTTCGGCTTCCAGCGCGTCGGCGACCAGATCTGGGCAGCCGCCGACCAGCGGGCCCGCGGCTTCCTGATCGGCGCCACCGCCGGCCGCACGACGCTCGGCGGCGAGGGGCTCCAGCACCAGGACGGCAGCTCGCACCTCGTCGCCGCCACCATCCCCAACTGCCGCGCCTACGACCCGGCCTTCGCCGGCGAACTCGCTGTCATCGTCGAGCACGGCATGCGGCAGATGCTCGACGAACAGCGCGACGTCTTCTATTACGTGACCGTAGGCAACGAGAACTACGCGCAGCGCTCGCTGCCGCAAGGGGTCGAAGATGATGTGATCCGCGGCATCTACCGGCTGCAGTCGACCGAGGCGCCGCCAGCCGAAGCGCCGCAAGCCGGTGCGCTGCAAGCCGATGCGCAGGCAGGAGCAGGTGCGATGCCCGCGCCGCGCGTGCAACTGCTCGGCAGCGGTGCCCTGCTGAACGAGGCGCTGGCTGCGGCGCAGATACTCGCGGCGGATTTCGGGGTGGCGTCGGACATCTGGAGCGTCACCAGCTGGAGCGAACTGGCGCGCGACGGCATGGCCCACGAACGGGCGCAACGGCTGGGCAGCGGCGCCGCGTCGAACGGGTCAGAGCCCTTCGTCATGCGGCAGCTCGGCGCCGCAGCCGGCCCGCTGATCGCGGTGAGCGACTATGTGCGGGCGGTGCCGGAAGCGATCCGCGCGTTCCTGCCTCCCGGCAGGCGCTACGTCACCCTCGGCACCGACGGCTTCGGCCGCAGCGACACGCGGGCGGAGTTGCGTGCGTTCTTCGAAGTCGACCGGGCCGCGATCGTGCTCGCGGCTGTCCACGCCTTGCACGACGAGGCGCAGGCATCGGCACAGGCGCTGCAGAAGGCGCGCGCCAGCCTGGCGTCCGCGCCGGAGAACGCGCCGCCCTGGACACGGTGATCTGCCGATCCGGCTCCGATGGTCCGCCGCTCACGGCAAGATACGGTGTGCCGAAACCCGGCAGCCGCCGCGGATCCGGCCCCGCCGGTCCGCCAGCGGCGCCCCCCTCGGGGGGAGGCGCCGAAGGCGCTTCGGGGGCCCTTTATACTCACCGGACAAACCTCCTCTGGAAACACGATGGCTACCGAAGTGAAGCGCAAGCCGCGCAACGCGTCGACGACACCTGCCCGCAGGCTGCGTTCGAGGGCATGGTTCGACAACCCGGACAATCCGGGCATGACGGCGCTTTACCTCGAGCGCCAGATGAACTTCGGCCTGACGATGGATGAGTTGCACAACAGCAACCGGCCGGTGATCGGCATCGCCCAGACCGGCAGCGACCTGTCGCCGTGCAACCGGCATCACCTGGAGCTTGCCACCCGCGTGCGCGACGGCATCCGCGACGCCGGCGGCATCCCGATCGAATTCCCGGTGCATCCGATCCAGGAAACCGGCAAACGCCCGACCGCGGGGCTGGACCGCAACCTCGCCTACCTGGGCCTGGTCGAGTGCCTCTACGGCTACTACATGGACGGTGTGGTGCTCACCACCGGCTGCGACAAGACGACGCCGGCGATGATCATGGGCGCGGCGACGGTGGACATACCGGCGATCGTGCTCTCCGGCGGGCCGATGCTCAACGGCTACTACGGCGGCGGGCTGGCGGGATCCGGTACGGTGGTCTGGTTCGCCCGCCAGGAACTGGCGGCGGGGCGCATCGACTACGACGAGTTCCTGGCGATGGTCGCCGCGGCTGCGCCGTCGGTGGGTCACTGCAATACGATGGGCACCGCCTTGTCGATGAACAGCATGGCCGAGGCGCTCGGCATGTCGCTGCCCGGTTGCGCCTCGATCCCGGCGCCCTACCGGGAACGTGCGCAGATGGCGTACTTCACCGGCCGGCGCATCGTCGAGATGGTTCATGAAGACCTGCGCCCCTCCAGGATCCTCACGATGGGCGCGTTCCAGAATGCCATCGTCGCGGCCAGCGCGTTGGGGGCGTCCACCAACTGTCCGCCGCACGTCACCGCCATCGCGCGACATGCGGGGGTGGATCTCAAGATCCAGGACTGGGACCGCATCGGATACGACATTCACCTGCTGTGCAACGTGATGCCTGCCGGTGAATTTCTCGGCGAGGAATTCCATCGCGCGGGCGGTGTGCCTGCCGTCATGCACGAGCTCCTCAAGGCGCGCAAGCTCGACGCCAACGCGATGACGGTCAACGGCAGGACGGTGGGCCAGAACTATCGGGACACGGCCGCCAGCGACCGCAAGGTCATCAAGTCCTACCAGGAGCCGATGCTGAGGGAGGCCGGCTTCGCCGTGCTCTCCGGCAACCTCTTCGAGTCCGCGGTGATGAAGACGTCGGTCATTTCAGAGGATTTCCGCCAGCGTTACCTGGAGAACCCGAAGGATCCGAACGCCTTTGAAGGCCGGGCCATCGTCTTCGAAGGCCCGGAGGACTACCACCATCGAATCAACGATCCTTCGCTGAAGATCGATGCCGACTGCATGCTTTTCGTTCGGGGCGTCGGCCCGATCGGTTATCCGGGTGCTGCAGAGGTGGTGAACATGCTGCCGCCGGACGCGCTGGTGAAGCAGGGCATCACCATGCTGCCCTGTGTCGGCGACGGCCGCCAGTCCGGCACGTCGGGCAGCCCGTCGATCCTGAATGCGTCGCCGGAGGCGGTGGTCGGCGGCGGCCTCGCGCTGCTGCAGACCGGCGACCGGGTTCGCATCGACCTCGGGCGGCGCACGGCGGACATCCTGATCGGCAAGGCGGAATACGCCAGGCGCAAGAAGGCCTGGAAAGCGCCGGTTCTCGAGCATCAGACGCCCTGGCAGGAACTGCAGCGGATGACGATCGGGCAACTGCAGACAGGAGCCTGCCTGGACTTCGCGATCAAATACCAGCGCGTGGCCGAGACGAAGGGCTTGCCGCGCGACAACCACTGAACGGAGACAAGATGCTTCATGAATTGCGGATCTATCACTGCGTACCCGGCCGCCTGCCGGCCCTGAACAAGCGCTTCGAGACGGTCACGCTGAAGATCTGGCAGAAGCATGGCATCCGCCAGGCGGGCTTCTGGACCGTCGAGATCGGGCCGTCCAATCAGGTGCTCTACTACCTGCTCGAATGGGCAAGCCTCGCTGAACGGGAGGAGCGCTGGGGAGCCTTCCAAAGCGACCCGGAATGGATCAGGAAGAGGGCGGAGTCGGAGGCCGACGGTCCGATCGTAGGCCATCTCGAGAGCTACATCCTGAAGCCGACGGCGTATTCGTCGATCAGATAGGCGGCTTACGGCGG
>JACCRJ010000095.1 GCA_013813615.1 Lautropia sp.
GCTTGGGAGCGGATGTACAACTCGTTGAGGGATCACGGACAGCGCGGCGTCGTGCTGGAGGCCATCAGCGCGATCGACGTCGCCCTCTGGGACAGGTTCAACACACGCCCGAAAGAGCACCTGAGGCAGGCCGTCAGGCAGGCGGCCAGCCCTCAGGCGGAGCCGGCGTCCTTGTCCATCAGGAATTCCCATCGTGCCATTTCCGCAGCGAGCGTCTCCGCCAGTTCCGCCATGCGGGCCTGGCTGGCGCGAATCTCGTCGGCGGGGCGCTTGAAGAAGTCCGGCATCGACATTTCAGCCTGGTATCGCTTCTGTTCTTCCTCGAGGGATTCGATGCGGGCGGGCAACGCGGCAAGCTCGCGGGTTTCCTTGTAGCTGAGGCTGGTACGGCCGGATCGGGCTGCCGCGGCGGTCGAAGCGTTCGAAGTCGGTCGCACCGTCGCGCTCGAGGCCGTCCCGCCGGATGCGGTCGCGTTGCCCGCCGTGTCCGCGGCGGCACGTGCCGCCAGCCACTCGCTGTAGCCGCCCACGAGCTCCAGCCAGTGACCAGCGCCGCGCGCGACCAGCACCGAGGTCACCACATTGTCGAGGAAGGTCCGGTCGTGGCTGACCAGCATAAGCGTTCCCGGATACCCCTGCAACGTGGTTTCAAGCAGCTCTATCGACTCCAGATCGAGATCGTTGGTGGGCTCGTCCATCACCAGCAGGTTGGCAGGCTTCGCGAAGAGCCGCGCCAGGAGCAGCCGGTTGCGCTCACCGCCGGACAGCGTCTTGACCGGCGAGTTGGCCCGGTTCGGAGCAAACAGGAAGTCACCGAGGTAACCCATGATATGGCGCCGCGCCCCGTTCACCTCGACGTAATCGGAGCCGGGACTGACCGTCTGCGCCACACTCAGTTCGCCGTCGAGCTGCTCGCGCAACTGGTCGAAGTAGGCGATGTTGAGGTTCGTGCCCAGCCGGATCGTGCCGCCGTCCGGCTCCAGCTCACCCAGGGTGAGGCGCAGCAGCGTCGACTTTCCGGCGCCGTTGGGCCCGATCAGCCCGACCCGGTCGCCGCGCATGATCGTCAGGTCCAGGCCCGAGATCAGCGTCTGCCCGCCCAGCGACTTGGACACGCCGACCATCTCGCAGACGAGCTTGCCGGAGCGCTCGCCGGCATCGACCTCGACCTTGATGCGCCCTGCCCGCTCCCGGCGCTGGTCGCGTTCGGCCCGAAGCGCCTCCAGGCGACGCACCCGCCCCTCGTTGCGGGTCCGGCGCGCCTCGATGCCTTTGCGGATCCAGACCTCCTCCTGCGCCCAGAACTTGTCGAACTTGCCCCGTGCCACCGACTCGGCAGCCAGCTGCTCGCTGCGGCCGCGCTCGTAGGCGGTGAAGCTCCCTGGAAAGCTGCGCAGCTGCCCCCGGTCCAGCTCGAGGATGCGAGTCACCGCGTTGTCCAGGAATCGCCTGTCGTGGGTGATCACGATCAGGGCCGGTCCGGCCAGGATCAGCTGCTCGAGCTGCTCGATCGCTGCGATGTCGAGGTGGTTGGTCGGCTCGTCGAGGAGCAGCAGGTCCGGCTCGAGCGCGAAGGCCAGCGCGAGCGCCGCGCGTTTGGTCTGCCCGCCGGACAAGCGGCTCGGGTCCGCGTAGGGATCGAGATCGAGGCGCTCCAGGTACTGGGTGATACGGGACTGCACGTGCCAGTAGCGGCGCTCGTCGGCGTGTGCCAGGTCCGGCATTCCCGCACGCTCCATGAGCGCGTCGAGCAAAGAGTCGCCAGGAGGGAAGACGGGCTCCTGCTCGACGTAGACGATCCTCAAGCCGTCTCGCTTGACGAGGCGCCCTTCATCGAGTTCGATCCGCGCGGCGATGACGTTGAGCAGGGTCGACTTGCCGGTGCCGTTGCGGCCGATCAGGCCGACCCGCTCGCCGGCCAACAGCGTGAACCCGGCTCCGTCCAGCAAAGGCAGCGACCCGAAGGCGAGGGTTGCGTCGATCAGGCTTAGTACAACACTCACGGTACAGCTCGAAATAGGGGAGTCGCGGGAGCTTCTCCCGCGGCAGGCGCAGCAGCCCTCAGCTGGCGTCGCCGCCTGCGGGAATGCCTTCGATGAACAGCCTGGAATGTTTCGGCACACCCGCCAGCAGAAAACTCATCTGGTCTGAAAGGATGCGCCGGTTGGCCAGGATGAAGGCTTCATGGCGGTTGGGGACATAGGGCACGTACAGCAGCGGCATGTGCGCAGCCTCCGGCGTGCGGTTGCCCTTGCGCTGGTTGCAGTGACGACAGGCGGAGACCAGATTCTGCCAGACCGAGGAGCCGCCAAGCGAACGCGGTCTGACGTGCTCCATCTCCAACTGCGAGCCGGGAAAATTGCCGCCGCAATAGGCGCAGACCAGCCGGTCCCGGGAGAACAGCATCGCCCTCGACAGCGGCACTCGGTCCTCGGAGTACCGCAGCTTGAGCCGGGGCCCCTCCACCGCGATGATGGTGGCCAGCTCGAGCGTGGACTGCCGCCCGGAACCACGGTTCATCCCACCGTGCAGGATGGTGCGCTGCTCGCCCAGTTCCCACCGCACCTTGTTCGTGGCGTAATAGCCGGCGGCTGTCTCGAAGTCGATCCAGCGGACGGGGGTACCCGCGATATCCAGGGCAAGAATGTCATGCGTGGCCATTCAAACATCATAACAGTGAGGCGTTTTTCCCTGATCGTGTCCGGCATGGCCTTCTCGGGTTAACCTTCGGCGGTGACACCCCTTCCCGCCAGCCGCAGCCTTACCGTGCCGGTCCCCTCGGGAGACGTCCCGAGTCACCGGCTGGAGCGGCTGTTCCAGCCTCGCAGCGTCTGCATCGTCGGTGCCAGCGACCGGGTGGGGTCGCTCGGCAACAGCGCGCTGCGCAACTTGAGACGCGGCGGCTTCACCGGAGACGTAAGCCTGGTCAACCCGCGGCACGATGAGGTGCTCGGGCAGGCCTGCCACCGCCGGATCAGCGAGTTGCCGAGGCCGGCGGAACTGGCGGTCCTGGCCATGCCGGCAGGCGCGGTCGCCGCCAGCCTGCGGGAACTCGCCGCGATCGGTACAGCTCACGCCGTCGTGCTTGGAGCGATGGACCTGCCGCCGGGGGCACGCGCGGACCTGCAACGGGTCCGGGAGGAAACGGGCATCCGGCTGCTCGGGCCACGCACGCTGGGCCTGGTTCGGCCGGCGGCCGGGCTGAACCTGACGGTCGGGCGGCCGGCAGCCACCGCCGGCTCCCTGGCGATCGTCTCGCAGTCGTCGGCGGTGTGCGCTGCACTGCTCGATTTCGCCGAAGGATCCGGCATCGGCCTGTCGCTGGCGGTGGCGATAGGCGGCGGGTTCGATGTCGACACCAGCGACGTGCTCGACTACCTGAGCTACGACTTCACCACCCGCAGCATCGTCGTCTACCTCGACGGCGTGCGCAACGCGCGACGCCTGCTCAGCACGCTGCGGGCCGTGGCGCGCAACAAGCCGGTCATCGTGTTGAAGTCCGGGCAGAACGATATCGGCAGCCGCTCGCAGGTCACCCATACCGACGCTCTCGCCAGCGACCACCAGACCTTCCGCTCCGCCCTGCGACGCTGCGGCGCGGTTTCGGTCGACAGCTTCGGCGAGCTCTTCAGCGCGGTCGAATGGCTGGACCATGGGCGCCGGGTGAAAGGCGACCGGCTGGCCATCGTCACCAACGGCGGCGGGTTGGGCGCCCTGGCGGCTGACGCCTGCCGCCGCTATTCGGTCAACCTCGCGACTCTGGGCGAAGAGACGATCGCGCAACTCACCGCCTCCCTGCCGCCAACCTGGTCCGGCGGCAACCCGGTGAACGCGATGCCCGATTCCACGCCGGACCGCATCGCGGCCGTCGTCAAAGCGGTGGCCGATGACCCACAGGCGGATGCGGTGCTGGCGCTTTTCCACACCACCCCGGCTGCCGACTCGGCGGCGATAGCCCAGGCGCTGCTGGCGCAGCCGGGGCGCTCCCCGAAGATGTACGCCTTCGTCGGCGCCGCCGATGCCCGGCAGGGCTGGGCGGTGTTGAACCGGCACGGCCACAGTGTGTTCAAGACGCCGGAAGATGCAGTCCGCGCTTTCTCGATCCTGGTCGAATACCACCGCAGCCAGCAAAATCTCCTGCAGGTGCCCTGCACCAGGCGGACATCGCACCGATTCGACGAAGCCGCGGTGGAGGCCGTCATCGCCGCCACCCTCGCCGACGGCAATCCGGACGGGCCACAGGTGCTGGACGAAGTGCGCAGCAAGCAGCTGCTGGCGGCTTGCGGCATTCCGGTGCCGACCACGCTGGCCGCGCACACCATCGAAGAGGCAGTGCGGATTGCCGACCGGATAGGCTATCCCGTCGTGATGAAGGTGATCTCGCCCGACGTGACGCACAAGAGCGACGTCGGCGGCGTGCGGCTGGATATTCACGACGAACTGGAACTGCGGGGTGCGGCGACCGGCATCCAGCAACGGCTGCGCACCAGCCTGCCGACCGCCCGTTTCGACGGTTTCGCGCTGCAGCCGATGGTTCGGCGCGGCCGGTCGTTCGAGCTGCTCGTCGGCGTCAGCCGCGATCCGGCCTTCGGTCCGGTGATCACCTTCGGCACCGGCGGGGTCGCCGTGGAACTCACCGCCGACACCGCCACGTCGCTACCACCGCTCAACAGCTTGCTCGCCCACGACCTGATCTCCTGCACCAAGGTGTCGCGGCTGCTGTCGGGGTACCGCCACCTGCCCCCGGCGGATATCGGGGCGATCGCGGACGTGCTGGTGTCCATCTCCGCGCTCGTCTGCCGTTTTCCGATTATCCACGGCCTCGACATCAATCCCCTGCTAGCCAGCGCCGACGGCGTCATGGCACTTGACGCGAGGATCGTGCTCGACAGCACGAGTCCTCGGCGTGACAGCCGCTATCGGCACCTGGCGATCCATCCCTATCCGTCGGAGGTGGAGACGACCGTCAAGCTGAAGCAGGCCGGGGCTCCCGGGCATGCGCCACGGCGCTCGGTCCTGCTGCGGCCCATACAGCCGGACGACGCCCGCCTCGAAGTGGCGTTCTTCGAACGGCTCTCCGCCGAAACACGACACTGGCGGTTCCTTCACCCGATCAAGGCGCTGACACCGGAGATGATCGCGCGCTTCACGCAGGTGGACTACGACCGCGACATGGCGCTGGTTGCCATGCCGATCGGAGAGAGCGGCGAGCCGCAAGAGCTGATCGTCGGCGTCGCGCGCTATGTTCGCGAAGCGGACGAGACCCGCTGCGAGTTCGCCATCGTGATGGATGACGAATGGCAGGGCCGGGGGCTGGGGCGCGCCATGCTCGGCCACCTGATCGAGCATGCCAGAACCGTCGGGCTGCGCACGATGGTCGGCTACATCCATCTGCACAACCTGCGGATGCTGCGCTTCATGCGTGCGATGGGTTTCGAGCTCGGAGCCTCGGCGCAAGAGCCGTCCCTCAAGCTGGCCACGCTGCAACTGGCGCCGGCCGGCTGAGGCGCGGGCATGAAGACACTGCTGATCATCGGAACCGGCGGCACGATTGCCGGCGCAGCGCCGGCTGCCACGCAGACCATCGGCTACCGCGCCGGCGCGGTGCCGGTGGGGGAGCTTATCGACAACGTGCCGGGCCTGCGCGACGTTGCCCGGATCCGCGCCACGCAACCCTTCTCCATCGGCAGCGAGCACATGCGCTCCGCGCATTGGCTGATATTGGCGCAGCTGGTCCGCAAGGCCCAGTCAGACCCGGCGTTGGACGGCGTGGTGATTACCCATGGCACCGACACGATGGAGGAAACCGCGTTCTTCCTCGACCTCGTCAGCCCGCGCGGCAAACCGGTGGTGATGACGGGCGCGATGCGCCCCGCCACCGCGGTCAGCGCCGACGGGCCCGCCAACCTGCTCGGCGCCTGCCGCATCGCCGCCGACGACGGCGCGGCCGGCCGCGGTGTACTCGTGGCCTTCAACGACCGCGTCTTTGCGGCGGCTACCGTCGGCAAGGTGCACACGCTGCGGCTCGACGCATTCGCTGCGCGCGATGCAGCCACCGTCGGGGAGGTCGCGGACGCGACCGTCCGTTGGCGCGAGCCGGTGCAGAGAACCGCCCTGCGGCCGCAGGCGTTCGGTGCCCTCCCCCTGCCCGAGCCGGTGTTCGAGCCGCAGGCGGAGGCACTGCCCCGCGTTGCCCTGATGCTGCAGCACGTCGATTGCGACGAAACCATCGTGCAGTGGCATCAGAAGAGGGGCGCGCGCGGCATCGTCATCGCGGGCTCAGGCAACGGCATGCTGCCGGATCCGATGCGGGCGGCGCTGGCGCGCGCCAGCCGCAGCGGCTGCCTTATCGTTCGAGCCAGCCGCGTCCCGAGCGGCCCGGTGGTGCGAAACGGTGAAGCGGAGCCTGCCGACCGCGACGATGCGCTCGGCCTCATCGCCAGCGGCTTCGTCGCACCGCTGAAGGCAAGGGTGTTGCTCCAATGCTGCCTGCTCGCGGGCATGGGCGCGGCCGAAACCCAGCAGCAATTCGATCGGTTCGGTTGATCAGCGCCAGGCGGGGCGGCGCAATTCCGGTCCGCGCAGGTCCATCTCACGCAGTTCCATCTCACGCAGTTCCAGTTCCTTCAGCCGAGCGGCCAGCCTCTGGGCTTCCTCGGCCAGTCCGGCCAGCTGCGAGGCGGATACCAGCGGCCCGTCTTCGGCCGCAGCAGTACGCTGCAGCGCCTCGCGGGAGCGCTCACGCAGCGTCTTCGCCTGCTCGACGCCGGCCCGCAGCGTCCGGCCGATCCGGTGTGCGATGCCGTCGCCCAGCACCCGGCTGAGATCCTCCTCGAAGTCCCAGCGCAACGACTGCGCCACCTGGCCGACGGCAGCGGCGAGCATGACGTCGCCTTCAACCCTGATGTGCGGCCCCAGGCCGTTCGGCCCCGCGCGCATTACACCGAAAAGCGCGTCGATACTGGGCGAAACCATCAGGACCGCTGCGCACGAGCCCTCCGTCGTCACCAACAGCAGACCATCGGCGGCGATGAGGGCATCCGAATACACCGAGCCGAAGGGACTGTCGAAGACGATCCGGATGCAGCGCCCGGCAAGGATGCGAAGCCGCGCGCGCGCGGCAGGTTGCTGATGGAGTACGTGGTTGACTGCCGACAATGCGGTCT
Source organism: Lautropia sp. (assembly GCA_013813615.1). Taxonomy (GTDB): domain Bacteria; phylum Pseudomonadota; class Gammaproteobacteria; order Burkholderiales; family Burkholderiaceae_E; genus Lautropia. The sequence continues at coordinate 7,167 of JACCRJ010000095.1, forward strand.
GCGCCAGCGGAAGCGGGGCACGGCTCATCGGCTGTCCTGGCGCTGGGGGCCGGCGTCCGGCCGAAGCCGGACGGGCCGCTGCTCAGCGAAAACAGAGGCTCAGTCGACCTGCTGGATACCGGCGAGTACCCAGCCAGCGCTGTGGTCGGCCGGTCGCGTGAAGTTCCAGACCTCCGCGAAGGACGCAGCCGGCGCGTCGGTCGACTCCCGCAGCATCCCCTCGAACCGAACGCTGGCGAGCTCCGTAGCATCCGCCTCGCCGGTACGCTCGACGCCCAGCAGGCGTGCATCCAGGGTCACGACCTCGGTCGTTTGCTGCTCCTGGCCGCGCTTCATCAGGTCCAGGCTCAGTTCGGCATACATTTCCGGCGAGGTGAATTCCCCCAGGTCGTCGGCCCGGTTGCTGTCGAAAGCAGCCTGGAGCCGCACGAAGTACACCTTCGCCGCACGGATGAAGCGGTCGGCATCGAAATCGGCCGGTACGTCCGCAGTGGCGGCCGTCGTCACCGTTCCACTGCTTCCTGCCGACGCCCAGGCGGAACCCGCGGCCCCCGCATCCGCGGCGCCGAGGCCGCTCCCGGCCCTTCTGGCGGCCCAGGGCTGCTCCGTCCGCAAGGAGCTGTTGCCGCCGCCGGTTGCACCGCCCCCTGCGTAAGCCGGCCTTGGCCCCTTGCCGAGAGCGCCTCCACGGCGCGCCATGAACATCCGCACGGCGATCACGACGGCGAACGCCAGGAGGGCCATGAGGATGATCGTGCCGAACTCCTCGCCGAAGCCGAGGTACGACGCTAGCGCGGCCAAGCCCAGGCCGGCGGCGATGCCGGCGATGGGGCCCATCCAGCTGCGCCCGCCGGTGGCCCCGGCGGCTGCGCCGTTGATCGGCGGCTTCGCTGCCTGCTGTCCCGACTGCGTCGGCGGCCGGCCAGCATCCCTCTTGATCAGGTCGCTCTGCTTGCCGAAGCTACGGCCACCGCCCATGCGGCGGGCGTCAGCATCCGGTGCGATCAGAATCGCACTGAACAGCGTCACCATCAGCATGACCAAAATTCGTTTCATCGCATTGTCTCCAGAGTTCTTCCCATACATGGGTACGACCAGTATCACCTCAAGGGCCATGAACGGGCCTATCAACCGCACGCCCCGTGGGATATTGTGGCGGCGCTCCGCCGTCGCCGGCAAGCCTACTCTACCTGCTTCTATCCACCTACTCTATCTTGACACCCTCGTGCAGTGCCACGACGCCGGCGAACAGATTGAAGTAGCGAACCCGGACGAAGCCGCCGGCTCCCATCATGGCAGCCAGTGACTCCTGATCCGGGTGCACCCGGATCGATTCAGCCAGATAGCGGTAGCTGCTGGCGTCCCCGGCGATCAGCTTCCCGAGCGCGGGCAAGACGCCGAACGAGAACGCGCTGTAGGGGAGCGAGAGCGGCTTCCACACCCGAGAAAATTCCAGCACCAGTGCGCGCCCGCCCGGCTTGAGCACCCGGTACATCTCGGTCAGGGCGAGATCCTTGTGGGTCATGTTCCGCAGCCCGAAAGCGACGGTGACCCGGTCGAAGCTGGCGTCGGGAAAGGGCAGCCGCTCCGCGTCGCATTGGACCGCAGGCAGGGTCAGGCCTTCGTCGATAGCGCGGTCCCGGCCGATGCTGAGCATCGACGTGTTGATGTCGGTCATCCAGACCTCGACACCCGGGCGCTTCGCCATCGCACGGGCCAGGTCGCCGCTGCCCGTGGCCAGGTCCAGCACCTTCATGCCGGGCCGCAGCGCGGCCTGACCCACTGCGAACCGTTTCCAGAGGCGGTGCAGGCCACCGGACATCAGGTCGTTCATCAAGTCGTAGCGGGACGCGACCGAATCGAAGACGCCCCGCACCTTTCGGGCCTTCTCCGTCGCGTCCACCTTCTGGTAGCCGAAGTGGGTCGACTGGTCGGCAGCCGGCGGGTGCGGCGACGAGGCGACCGACCCGGCAGTCCACGGCCCGCCCTGGGAAGCTGCGGCGGCCTCGTCGGCGCGCTGCGCATGCCCTCCCTGCGCATGGCCGCCCTGCGCAAGCCTGTTCTCTGCCAGCCCGGGCTTACCGGGGTCGTCGTTGTTCATCGCACCGCCGTCACCTGGTCCAAGTTGTACACCGCTCCGCCCCGCCGACTAGGGCGCCGGCTTGCGGCTGAGCGCCACTGACTGGATGCCGGGATCCGGATCCCGACTCTGGCCCGCCGCCTCGAGCCGCTGCAGGTAATCCTGCCACATCGCCGGCCGGTCGATGGCAAGCTGGTACAGGTAGTCCCAGGAAAAGATCCCGGTCGCATGGCCGTCGCTGAACCGGGGCTGGATCGCGTAATTCCCCACCGGCTCTACCGCCTCGATGTTCACCTCGCGCTTGCCGGTCTGCAGGGTTTCCTGCCCCGGGCCGTGGCCCCGCACTTCCGCCGAGGGCGAAAAGACCCGCAGAAACTCGAAGCTGAGCTGATGCACCCCGGCGCCCTCGAACTCGATTTCCAGAAACCGCGACTTCTGGTGGACGATGATCCGGGTCGGTATCGGCGTCTTGCTGTCCAGTCCTGCCATGGTGGCTGCCTCGCGCTCAATCCGAAATGGTAGCTCAGGAGGCAGTCGGGGTTGGGCAACGCGCCCTTGCCAACCGGCATGCTCCTAGAAGCCGACCTCGACCAGGAGCGCCGGCTTGAAGAGGGGGTTCTCGAAGCCCCCCTCCTCCATCGGGTAGCCGCGAGGGTTGGCCAGGACGCGCGTGGTTCCGGCGAGGTAGTTGAAGGAGTTGTGGGTGTGCCCGTGAACCCACAGCTCGACCGGGCCGAACAGCTCGTCCAGGTCGCTGGCGAAGGCGGCGTTGGAGGGCGCGCGCGCGAACGCCGGCGCGACCGAGCGCCAGCTGGGCAGATGGTGGGTAATGACGACCCGCGGACCATCGTAGGGCTGCGCCAGCTCGCGTGTCAGCCAGTCGCGGCTGCGCAGATGCAGACCGACGCTGTCGTCGGGCCGAAAGACGCGCTCCTCCGGTCGGCCCCCAGGCTGCCACCGGATCAGCGAATAGTCGATCATCCGCCGCTGCATCAGAGCCTTGGCGTCGTCTGCATTGAGCCGGACCGGCCGCCCGGCGGCGGACAGCAACTCGAAGTCCGTCCACAGCGTCGCCCCGAGGAACTGCACGCCGCCGATGACCACGCTATCGTTCTCCAGGAAGGCGATGTCCAGGCTGCGGGCCACCTGCCGCAATTCGGCGAGCAGCGTCTGCCAGCAGGCGCCGAAGAATTCGTGGTTGCCGGCAATCTGCACGATCGGCTGGGCGGGGAAGCTGCGGCGCGCCCAATGCAGAGCCTCCACCCCATTGTGGATATCGCCTGCCAGTATCACCAGGTCCGCCAGCCGAAGTTCCTCTGGCGGAGTGAACGGCTCGAACTCCAGATGCAGATCGGAGAGAAGTGCAACCCGCATCAGCGGCGCGCCTGCCTCTTGAAAGCGGTCAGGATCATGCAACGATTCTGGCACAACCCTGCCAGGGCCACGCGTGGGTCCGCAGGCGTTCATCCGGCCGCCACTGTTGTATGAGACGATCCGCAGATGCTTCCCTCCCCCCGCGCACTGGCCGTTCAGCGATGACGAATCGGCGCAAGGTTCTGCTGGCAGCGACCGGCGGCACCGCCGCGCTGATGCTCGCCGGATGCCGGATGGCGCAGCTCAGTCGCGCAACTCCGGTCGGTCCGCCTCCGTTCACCCTCGGCGTCGCCTCCGGGTATCCGGCTCCCGAGGGCGTGGTGCTGTGGACCCGGCTTGCCCTGGATCCAAATGTCGATGGGCCCGGGCTGCCTGAAGCGGTCAGCGTCGCCTGGGAAATCGCCACCGACGAAGGCATGCGCGGCATCGTCGCCGCGGGCACCGTCGAGGCAGCAGGCGCGAGCGCCCACAGCGTTCACGTCGAGGTCGCCGGCCTCGCGCCGCACCGCTGGTACTGGTACCGCTTCACCGCGTTGGGGCATCGCAGCCGGATCGGCCGGACGCGGACACTGCCGGATGCCGGGGCGGCGGTCGACCGGCTCCGCCTGTGCATCGCCTCCTGCCAGAACTACGAGCACGGCTTCTATGCAGCGTATCGCCACCTGATGGCGGACGAACCGGATCTGGTCGTCCACGTCGGCGACTATATATATGAAGGAACGTGGGGGCAGAACCTGGTGCGCCCGATCCGGCAGCCGGAAGCCCGCACACTGGCGCAGTACCGGGCGCGCCACGCGCTCTACAAGAGCGACCCTGACCTGCAGGACGCGCACGCCCGGTTTCCCTGGGTCATGGTGTGGGACGATCACGAGGTCGCCAACGACTATGCGGACGCGCGGGCGGAGTGGATCACCCCGCCGGAGGTTTTCCTGAAGCGGCGGGCGGACGCCTACCAAGCGTACTACGAGCACATGCCAATGCCGCGACGAATGGCGCCGGCGGGCCCGGCCATGCGGATTCATACCTCGTTTCGCATCGGCGACCTGGCCAGCATCTATCTGCTCGACGACCGCCAGTATCGCAGCCCGCAGGCTTGCCCTCCCCCCGGTCGTGCCGGCGCGACCGCGGTGGTCCCGGCGCAGTGCGAGGCCTTGCAGGATACCTCCCGCAGCATGCTGGGACTCCGCCAGGAGCGGTGGCTCGAGGCGCAGTTCCGACGGTCCGGGACGGTCTGGAACCTGCTGGCACAGCAGACATTGATGTCACCGCTGGCCCTGCCCGGCAGCGCAGGCACCGACTCACAGGTGCGCACCGACGGCTGGGATGGTTATCCGGTATCGCGCCAGCGGCTGCTCGATGCCATCAGCGCAAGCAGCCTGCGCAACCCGGTGGTGGTGGGCGGGGACGTGCACGCGTTCTATGCGGCAGACCTGCATCGGCAGCCGGGGGCGGCGTCACCGGTGCTGGCCAGCGAATTCGTCGGAACGTCGATCACCTCCCAAGCCGCGGGTCAGGCCTACTACGACGAGGTCAAGGCGGCCAATCGGCACATCCGGCACGCCAACGGCACCCAGCGCGGTTACCTGAGGATGACGCTCACGAACGACAAGATGCAGGCGGACATGATGGGACTGGATGATGTGCGGCTTGCAGACGCCGCTGTTTTCCTGCAGGCTGCCTTCGTGGTGGAAGATGGCCGACCGGGGACGCAGCAGGCCTGATCAGTCGGCGCGGGCCAGGTGCTTGAGCAGGCCGACCCAGACCTTCACGAAGAGTACCGCCAGCGCGACAACCAGCGCGCTGCCGCCCAGCGTGACCAGGCGCAGCGCTACCCAGTTCACCTCGACCAGCCCCAGCAACAGGTTCAGCCAGTAAGGCGTGAAGAGGGCGAGGGCGGCACCGAGGATCACCAGCTTGGCGAAGGCGAGCTGAACGACGGGCGGTTCCTGATTCCCGGTCTTGCCGGCACGGCCGGTCAGCGTTTCCGCCGAAAAAGGTATCGGGTGTTGCGAGGCCATGATGCAGATGAACTCCTGGATGCCACTCCGATCCGAAGCGACTGAGAGCATTATTGTGCGATGCAAGATATAACTCAAGACGTTAGGCGTGATGAGAAGTATTGTATTTGGTGATTATCTATTGACAGAGAGCATGGGTATGCCGCTCGTACTCTGCTGACTGCCGCTGGTCGGCGGGCACCAGCCCCGCCCGATTCGGAGCCGCCGTCAGCCGATGCTCAGCCGGCGGTGAACGGCGAGAACAGCCGCATCCACCAGCCATCGGGCACCCACAGCAGCAGCGCCGTCATCAGGCAGTAGCGCACGAACTTTCCGACCAGCATCCATGCGCTCGAGCGCCAGAACGGCAGGCGCAGCCAGCCGGCCACCGCGCACAGCGGGTCACCGACTACCGGCAGGAACGAAAAGAACAGCGCCTTGGGTCCGAGACGCTCGAACCACTTCAGGTAGCGGGTCTGGCGGTCCTTGGCGATCGCGTACTTTGCGCCCCGCCCCATCCAGTAGTCCAGCATGCCACCCAGCGTGTTGCCGATAGTGGCGACGCCGACCACGATCCAGTACTGGTCCGGATGCAGCTTCGCATAGCCGAACACCGCCGGTTCCGAGCCGATCGGCAGGAGGGTGGCCGAGACGAAGGAGACCGCGAATACGGTAGACAGCCCGTTTGCAGGCAGGCTAAACCAGCCGATGGCGGATTGCAGCAATGCGTTGAACATGGTGTCCGTTCAGTGAGCGAGAGGCCGGCATGCCACAGCACGAATCCCCGCGCCCGGAAGTATACGGCTGGGCTTTCAAGCCCCCTCGCTACAATCGGATGCACTTCCGCGCGACCCAATGGCTATCGACTACCTCAAGAGGATCCTGAACGCTCGCGTTTACGACGTCGCGCAGGAATCGCCGCTGGAACCCGCGCCCAGGCTGTCAGCGCGCCTGGGCAACCGGGCGCTGATCAAGCGCGAGGACCTGCAGCCGGTGTTCTCTTTCAAGGTGCGCGGCGCCTACAACAAGATGGTCAACCTGACGCCGGGGGAGTTGTCCCGCGGCGTGATCGCAGCATCCGCCGGCAACCATGCCCAGGGCGTGGCGCTGGCTGCAGCCCGCCTTGGCTGCCGGGCGGTGATCGTGATGCCGACCACCACGCCGCAGCTCAAGATCGACGCGGTCAAGGCGCGCGGCGCCATCGCAATGCTTTACGGCGAGTCCTTCAGCGACGCCTACCGCCATGCGCGTGAACTCCAGGAACAGGAAGGCCTGACCTTCGTGCACCCGTTCGACGATCCGGACGTCATCGCCGGCCAGGGCACGATCGGAATGGAGATCCTGCGCCAGCACCAGGCGCCGATCGAGGCGATCTTTGTCGCCATCGGCGGTGGCGGCCTGATCTCCGGCGTAGCCGCCTACGTGAAGCAGGTCCGCCCCGAGATCCGCATCATCGGCGTGCAGACGCACGACTCCAACGCCATGGCCCTGTCACTGGCGGCCGGCCATGTGGTCGACCTGGCGGAAGTCGGGTTGTTCGCCGACGGGACCGCCGTCAAGCGGGTCGGCGACGAAACCTTCCGGCTCTGCCAGCGCTTCGTCGACGAGATCGTCCTGGTCGACACCGACCAGATCTGCGCGGCGATCAAAGACGTGTTCGAGGATACCCGAGCGATCCTGGAGCCGGCGGGCGCCTTGGCCATCGCCGGCATGAAGGCCTGGGTGGAGCAGACAGGCGCGGCCGGCCAGACCCTGGTCGCGATCGCCTGCGGCGCCAACATGAACTTCGACCGGCTCCGGTTCGTGTCGGAGCGGGCAGAGGTCGGGGAACGGCGCGAGGCGGTCTTCGCGGTGACGATTCCGGAAGAACGAGGCAGCTTCCGGCGCTTTTGCGAACTGGTGGGCCCGCGCAATGTCACCGAGTTCAACTACCGGATTGCAGACAAGAACGATGCCCATGTGTTCGTCGGCATGCAGATCACCAGTTTCGGCGAGGCTGCCAGCATGGCCCGGGCGTTCGAGGGCGCCGGCTTCCGCACGCTTGACCTGACCGCCGACGAACTCGCCAAGTCGCACCTTCGCCACCTGGTCGGGGGGCATTCCGAACTGGCTCGGGACGAAGCCATCTATCGCTTCGAGTTCCCGGAGCGGCCGGGTGCCCTGATGAAGTTCCTGGCCAGCATGAGCCACAACTGGAACATTTCCCTGTTCCACTACCGGAACCACGGGGACGACCAGGGGCGGGTCCTGGTGGGAATGCAGGTTCCGGCATCAGAACGGGACGAGTTCGACGGTTTCCTGGCCAGCCTCGGTTACCGGTCTGGGAGGAAACGGCGAATCCCGGCTAT
>JACCRJ010000101.1 GCA_013813615.1 Lautropia sp.
GCAGAGCTTCAACCGCCTTCTGGTGAAGCTGAAGAAAGAGATCATCACGTTCCGGCAGCCGGGTTGCCGGCCGGCAAGCGGGCGTGCGGCGAGCGTCGATGCCCGGTCGCTCGCGCGCTGGCTCGACCGCGGCTGCGACGACCAGGGCCGGCCGGTCGTGATGGTGGATACTCGCAACGCGTTCGAAACCCGGGTCGGCGGTTTCGCCGGCGCCGTCGATCCCCATCTCGAGTCGTTTACCGACCTGCCGCGCGCGCTCGGAAGCTGCCGGGAGGATCTCGCCGGCAAGCGCGTCGTCACTTACTGCACCGGCGGCATCCGCTGCGAAAAGGCAGCCCTCTATCTGGATGCCCAGGGCTTCGAGAATGTGGTCCAACTCGATGGCGGCGTCTTGAGGTACTTCGAAGAGGTCGGTGGGCGCCATTGGCGGGGTGAGCTTTTTGTCTTCGACAAGCGTGTGTCCCTCAAGCCCGACCTGAGCCCCGGCACCTGGGAGCAGGACTACGCCTCGCGGGAGATCCGGCCAGCTGGCACGGCGACCCGGCGCCCCGGCGTGAACTCACACGGTGACGCGCACCCTGACGCTCCATCGGGCGCCCTCGCGCGAACGGACGCACCAGACCTCCCCGAATGATGCCGGCAGTCACCGGCACGCGGCAGCACCGGCTTGCCGTCGCCACCCTGGTCCTCTGCACGCTGCTCTGGAGCACGGCAGGCGTGGTGACACGGCAGCTGGAGCACGCCGGCGGATTCGAGCTCACCTTCTGGCGCTCCCTCTCCTGCGTGCTGTTCGTCGGCGGCTACCTGATCGCCACCAGCCGCTCGCGCTGGCTCGCCGTTGTCACTGCCTGCGGTGTGCCGGGCATCGTCTCCGGCGTGATGTGGGCGGTCATGTTCACCTGCTTCATGATCGCTCTCACCATCACGACGGTGGCCAAGACCCTGGTGGTGATGGCAGTCGCGCCGCTGCTGACCGCGGTGCTCGCCTGGCTCGTACTCAAGGAGCGGATCGCGCCTCGCACCTGGATGGCAGTGCTGGTCGCGGGCGCGGGCATCGTCTGGATGGTGCGGGACGGCCTGCAGACGGGCGAAGGCAGCAGCGGCCTGTGGGGGATGCTGGTCGCGGCCGGCGTGCCGCTGGCTTCTGCGGTCAACCTCATCAACATGAAGCGCCAGCAGGCCGCGGTCGACCTGGTGCCGGCGATCCTCATCGGCGGGCTGATCTCCTGCCTGGCGATGCTGCCCCTCATCCTTCCAACCCGTGCGACAGGGCATGACATCCTGCTGCTGTCGATCCTGGGCGGTTTCCAGCTTGGCCTGCCGTGCATCCTGATGATCCGGGCGGCGCGCTACCTCTCACCCCAGGAAACGGCCCTGCTTTCGCTGCTGGAGGTGGTTTTCGGCCCCCTGTGGGCCTGGCTCGGTGCCGGCGAACAGCCGGCCGCGGCGACCCTGTATGGCGGCGCGCTGATCCTTGCTGCGCTGCTAGCCAACGAGTTGCTGGCACCGAAGCGCGAGCACGCGAATGCGGCTGCGAGGCCGGCCGCTGCTGACCCGGCGCCCGCAACTGACCCGGCGGCCGCTGCCGCCAGCGCCGGGGCTCAGGCGGTGCGGATGACGAAGTCGAAACTCGCCTGAACCTGTCCCGCCGGGGGGCCGGACGTCTGTCCCGCCGACGGCTCGGCCAGTGAAACCAGCAGGGCCGGTGAGAAAATACGGTCGTTCCGGTTCTGCGCCTCGGCCGGGAAATAGAGCTGGGTGGTGAGCACCGGTCCGCCGGGCGCCTGCAGCTTGACGTGGATGTGCCGGGTGCGCCCGGGATAAAGTCCCGGCAACACCGTCTCCAGTCGATAGCGCCCCTCTGCATCCGTGAACTGGTGACCGCGCAGCCGGTAACCGCGATTGTCGTAGTCGCCGTATCCATCCGCCTGCCAGAAATCCAGCAATGCGCCGCCGAGGGCAGCGCAGCCGACGCCGCGCACCACGCCGGTGAGGACGAGTCGGGTTCCAGGCAGGTCGGTGTCCAGCAGCGACCGGCGCAGGGGCGAGTTGCGCGAGAAGTAAGGCCCCTCGGTCTGCCGAGGCGTCGAATCCGCATCGGCGCCGCAGGCCGGCGTAGCGGCCAACGATGCGACCGGCAGCGGCAGTATCAGGCCGGCGGCGAGGCCGCTGCCGATGGGCCCGACGGTCAGACCTTGCGAGAGCCGGCGGCGGGTTTTCTTCATTGCAGTCTCCTTCATTGCAGTCTCGGCTCCACCCGGTCGTCCGGGATCAAGGCAGGCAGCGGCTCGGCCCGCCGGGTCAGGTCGGCCAGGCAGAAGCGGCAGCGCCTGGCCTCGCTGCGGACCACTTCGCTGCAGGACGGGCAAAGCCGCAGTCCGCCGCGGCCTTGCCTCGCGTCGCGGCGTACCCGGAGGTCCGGCCGCTCCGCGAACAAGAGCAGCATCAGGGCCGCGATCAGCGGCGTCAGCAGTATCGCAAGGCAGAGCCACCACAAGGGCGAGCGGCCGCGGCCATGCGCGGCGATGGCAATCAGGATCACGCAGAGCAGCCAGGCCAGCACGAGCCAGATGGCCACGAAGATGCTGGCACCAGCCATGGCCGCCGTGATTGTCGCCAACGTACCTGCCATTCCTAGCATTCGTCGTCCCCCGGGGCAAAGAACCCGCAGCCGCGCACCAGCTGCTGCACTGCTGCGCGCCGTCTACCCTATCATGCCGCAGTTGCAGCGTTCCCCGAAATCGAAGAGAGACAATCTTCTGAGCACCACCGCCGCATGGACACCGCCCTCTGGATTCTGGCCGTACTGCTGATCGTGGTCGGCGTGGCCGGCACCGTGCTGCCGGCCCTGCCGGGCGTGATCCTCGTCCTGGCAGGCATCGTCCTCGGCGCATGGATCGATGACTTCGTCCGCGTGAGCGGCATGACGGTGGCGATCGTCGCCGTGCTCGCGGTTGCAGCCTGGCTGATCGAATACGCCGCCGGCGTGCTGGGCGCCCGGAAGGCCGGCGCGAGCAAGGAGGCGATCTTCGGCGCGCTGATCGGCACGGTCCTCGGCATCTTCACCGGGCTGATCGGATTGCTGTTCCTGCCACTGCTGGGCGCGGTGATCGGCCAGTACCTGGTGGACCGCGACCTGATCCGGGCCCGCGACGTCGGCATTGCGACCTGGCTGGGAATGGCCGCCGGGATGCTCGCCAAGATCGCGCTGTCTTTCGTCATGATCGGGATCTTCATTGCGGCGCTGCTGATTGAATGAAGGGATCCCACACGGGATCCCCCTGATTCCGGAGCTAAGGCAGCAGGAAGACCAGCACCTCGGCATGCTGCCCCTGGTCCACCACGACTTCAGGCTCGCCGGTCAGTTTGAGCGCGTCGCCCGCTCCCAGTTTGCGGCCGTTGACGACAACGGCGCCGCGCGCCACATGGACATACGCCCGCCGGCCCTCCTCGACTGCGAGCCTGGCCTGCTCGCTGCCATCGAAGACCCCGGCGTACAGCATCGCCTGCTGGTGGATCACCACCGAGCCGTCACGCCCGTCCGGCGAGGCAACCAGGCGAAGCCTGCCGCGCTTCTGCTCGGCCGGGAAGTTCTTCTCCTCGTACGAAGGCGCGATACCGCGCCGATCCGGCTCGATCCAGATCTGGAGGAAATGCGTGACGCCGTCCTTCTGCGCGTTGAACTCGGAGTGCTCGACCCCGGTGCCGGCGCTCATGCGCTGCACGTCTCCCGGCCGGATCGCGGAGCCGTTGCCGAGGCTGTCGCGGTGGCCGAGGGTGCCGGTCAGGACATAACTGATGATTTCCATGTCCCGGTGACCGTGGGTGCCGAATCCCTTGCCGGGCGCAACACGGTCCTCGTTGATCACCCGCAGCGGACCGAAGCCCATGTGGGCCGGGTCGTGGTAGCCGGCAAAGGAGAAGCTGTGGTCGGACACCAGCCAGCCGTGGTCGGCATGGCCGCGCTCGGATGCGGGGCGAGTTTCAATCATTTGGCTACCTTTATTCCAGGTTGGAAAACACACCGACCGCATGGGCATTGCTCAACCGGTCCTTGATCCGGTCGCACACACGGATCGCCAGCGCAATAATGGTAAGAGTCGGCGGTGCGCAGCCGCTGGTCGGGAATACGGAACTGCTGGCCACGAAGAGATTCCCCACTCCGTGCACCCTGCAGTCGGCGTCCACCACTCCACGCCGGGGATCGCTGTCCATGCGGGTGGTGCCGGACGGATGATGGGCTGACATCTGCGCGAGCAAGGGGTATCCGCCGCGTCGATCCAGCCGCAACTCCCCGATGCCGGCCCGGGCCAGTTCGTCCTTGAGCTTGTCCTGAGTCCGCATGATGCTGTAGACGTCAAGCTCGTTCCAACGGAAGATGACGCGGCTTTCCGGAAGGCCGGTTGCGTCGATCGAGTCCCCGAGCGTGATGCGATTAGCAGAATCAGGCGACTGTTCGCACATCTGATGGACTTCCAGTGAAGAGAAGCGCCGCTCGAAATTCTCGACGACATGCCAGCCCAGGCTGTCGAAGTTGAACTCGGGCCGGTACTTTATCCTGCGCACCATCCTGACGTAGAACAGGTCGTCCAGCCCCGACGCGATCTTCCGGACATGCGCCAGGGCGTCGGGAGGAGGAAAGCGCCCCCGGCGCCAGGCGGCAACCAGGGTGCGCAGGGATCGGTGGGCAGGGGAACGGTAGGTCGTTCCTCGGCCGAATGGACGATGGGCGAGCTGATAGAGCGAGAAGCGTTCCTCGGGCGAGAAGCTGATCAGGTTGCCGATGAGACCTTCGGTCTCGAGGACCTCGTCGGACAAAGTGAGCTTGCCAAGGACGTGTTGTCCCTGCACCAGCCGCATGTCGTAGAACGAGAACCGGCGCAAACCAACGGGCGAAGTGGGAATCAGCGAGCCGGTTCTGACAATCTGGCGGTCCATCAGGAAGCGCCCGACGAGGTCATGGCGATTGCCGAGACCCGCCTTCTCGACGGCACGTGATGCGAGCAGCAGACGCGGTACCTCGAAGGCGCCCTGCGCCAGAATGATCATGCGAGGCTTCACCCGGAAGCGAGTGCCAGGCAGGCATGCCACCCTGACGGCCGTCACGGCGTGGGCATCCGGAGATACTTCAAGCTCAATGGCGGTGGACCACGTCATCAGCGTGAGGTTGCGACTTGCGGCGAGACGCTGCGGC
>JACCRJ010000123.1 GCA_013813615.1 Lautropia sp.
GCGCTGCTGGGGGCGAGCTACAGCTTCGTGCACCTCATGGATGAACTCCGGCAGCGCGGAGAGACCATGCGCCTGCCCCCCGGCAGCAGGATTCTCGACACGGGCGGCTATAAGGGGCACTCCCGGCAACTGCCGACCGAGGAGTTTTACGCGACCTTGTCCGATACCTTCGGCGTGGCAACGGATAGCTGCATCAACATGTACGGCATGACGGAACTCAGCACCCAGTTCTATGACGACGGCAATGCCTCGTCGCCCTCGGTCAAGTCGGGGCCGCACTGGATCCGCTCGCGGATGGTCGACCCGCTCACCGGCCGCGACGTGGCTGCGGGCGAGCGCGGGATCCTCGCGCACTGCGATCTGGCGAACTTCAATTCGGTCACCACGATTCTCACAGAGGACGTCGCGATTGCCTCTGAAGGTGGCTTTCTGTTGCTGGGGCGGGCCGAAGGCTCTCAAGCCAAGGGCTGCTCGCTGGCAGTGGCGGAGTTTCTGAAGGCTGTGACACCGTGACGGACCACTGGACCGCCGGCTACCTGCCGGGTCTTCCCCCTGAGGAACTGCGGTGGCACACGCTCTCCTTCGGCTCCGGTCAGCACCGCCTGGACATCGACATGCCGGTTCTGCAACCCGGCGAGATGGGTGCGCTCGCGCGGCGGGTGAAGGATGCCAGCCGCGAACGCCTGAAGACACTTGAGGTGTCTCAGATCATCGAGGTGGTGGACCGCGCGGTTGCGCGGCTGCTCGACACCAGCGACCCGTATCGCCAGCAGGCAGACCGGCTTCTGCCGGTTGTCACCGGGTACGATCCCGAGATGGTGCAGCTTGGTCTGGGTTCATTTCTCAAGAACTTCCGCGCACCTCAGCTGCATCGCTTCGTCGCGGAGGACTTCGCCAATCCCAAGATGCTCGACGAGTTCCAGCCGGTGGTAAAAGGCGGGGCCGTCAAGGCCTTCGGCCCTGGCCTCCTCGTCCACAGCTGGGCCGGCAACGTGCCCGGCCTGCCCTTGTGGAGCCTGGTCTGCGGCTTGCTGGTCAAGGCAGGCAACATAGGGAAACTTCCCAGCGCCGAGCCGGTATTCGCAAGCCTGTTCGCGCGCCTGTTGGCGGAGGTGCATCCCCCGTTCGCCGAGTGCCTTGCCGTGGTCTGGTGGAAAGGCGGCGACCATGAAGCCGCGCGAACGCTATTCGCCGAGGCTGACACGGTGCTCGCCTACGGCGGCAATGAGGCCATCCAGCAGATCCGCAGCCAGCTTCCGGTCACCACCCGTTTTCTCGGGTACGGCCACAAGTTGGGTCTCGGCCTCATCGCGCGAGCAGCCCTCGATTCGCTGCGCGCACCCGCGACAGCGCGGCTCGCAGCGCGCGACGTCGTCCGCTATGAGCAGCAGGGTTGCTACTCGCCCCACGTGTTCTACGTCGAACGCGGCGGCCGGGTAAGCCCGCTGGCCTTCGCGCACTACCTCGCGGGCGAGCTTGCAAACCTGCAGCAACGCTTCCCGCGGTGGGCCCTGGGCCTGGAAGACGCAGGCACGCTTGCCGCCTGGCGCCAGTCGTTTGAACTACGGTCGCTCTCGACCGAGGGTTGCGAGCTGATCAGCGGGGATGGCGCGGCCTGGAGCGTCGCCTACACGGACCGGTTCGCAGGCCTGTCGCCCACGGCGGCCAGCCGGAGCATCGAAGTAGTGGCAGTGGATGCTCTGGACGAGGTGGTGCAAGGCATCGCACAGCACGCTCCGTTTCTGCAGACGGCTGGCCTCGCAGCCGAACCCGCCGAGCTCTACCGCCTGGCGGAACTCCTCGGCGGCGCGGGGGTGACCCGGATTTCCGCCATCGGATCGATGACATCACCGGAGGCCGGGTGGCACCACGACGGGCGCTACAACCTGCTGGATCTCGTCCGTCTTGTGGAGATCGAGCAATCCGCGGAGCGGGCAGCCGATCGCCTCGCAGCGTACGGTGAGGAAGAACAGTCGTGACTTTCCTTTCGATGAGGCAAGTCGAGTTCTCTTTCCCGGGCTGGCCTCAGGTGGTTCAGGATGTCGATCTGCAGATTTCGCAAGGCGAGTTTTATTGCCTGGTGGGGCGCAGTGGCTGCGGCAAGACGACGCTCTTGAAGCTCGCTGCCGGACTGCTCAGGCCGAAGCACGGCAGTGTCACGCTGGAAGGGCTTCCGCCAGCGGCCGTCCCCGCCAGGCTGGGCTTCGTTTTCCAGGAGCCGACGCTGCTCGACTGGCAGCGGGTCATGCAGAACCTGCTATTACCGGTGTCATTGCACCGTCGCCCGACCCTGCAGGACAGGGACCGCGCGCAGCAATTGCTGACACAGCTCGGGCTCGGGGCACACGCGAACCGTTATCCCCGGCAATTGTCAGGCGGGCAGCAAAGCCGCGTTGCGTTGGCACGCGCCTTGATCCTGCAGCCTTCCCTGCTTCTGCTCGATGAGCCGTTCGCCTCCCTGGACGCGATCACCCGTGAAGAACTCCAGGATGACCTGCTCCAGTTGTGCCGAAAGACGCGGACCACGGTCCTGTTCGTCACGCACGATATCGCCGAGGCCGTCTACCTGGGCGATCGGATCGGGGTCATGGACGGCGGGCGCGTCGTCAACGAGATCAAGGTCGACCTGACCGGGCCGCGGCAGGTCGGCACGCGGTACAGCGCGCCGTTCGGCCGGCGCTGTGCAGCGGTGCGCCAGGCGATGGACGCGGCTCGGGAGCCGGCATGAGCCCGAGACTGTGGTTGCGACTCGGGTCGCTGTCCCTCCTCGTCGTGCTCGTGCTCACGTGGGAGCTGGCATCCCGCAGGCTAGGTCTGTCGACGCTGGTTTTGCCGCCGCCATCCATGGTGCTCAAGGTGCTCGTCGAGGGTCTCGCGAGCGGGTACTTCTGGCCTCACATCAGATCGACCGGGCTGGCGCTCCTGCTGGGCGCAACCCTCGGCTGTCTCGCCGGCTTCGCCGCCGGGATGGCCATGGCTGAGTCGAAAGCCTTGCGAGGGCTGATGCTGCCCTACCTGGTAGTCAGCCAGGTCGTGCCCAAGCTCGCATTGATGCCGCTGTTCGTGATGTGGTTCGGTTTCGGGACTACCTCGACCGTCGTCATCACCGGGTTGATCTGCTTCTTTCCTCTTATGGAGACCACGCTGACCAGTCTTCAGCAGGTACCGCAGGAACGGCTGGAGCTGTTTCGGATGCTCGGCGCGAGCCGCATCCAGACGCTCCTGCGCCTCAAGCTGCCGTCAGGTCTGCCAGGCATCCTTTCGGGACTGCGCGTGGCGGTGG
>JACCRJ010000124.1 GCA_013813615.1 Lautropia sp.
CGAGCGAGTGGCGTGCAAGGATCGCCAGCGCGCGAAACGACGTGCGCCAGATCCCGTGATGAAGGAAGCGACGCGGATCGGTGGTCACCGCGCTACGCAGCATCACGCTTCGCGTCACACGCCGCAGCCGCTCGCAGAAGATCACATCCTCCAGCACCGGCACAACCGGAAAGCCGCCAAGCTTCTCGAAGAGCGAGCGGCGGACAAAGATGGCCTGGTCGCCGAAGTAAATGCGGGTCAGGCGACAACGCAGGTTGTGCACGGCCGAGATCAGCCGCAGTCGCCGGTCCGTGGAGGCGAAGCGATGGCGGAACGCACCCGCGTGCCAATCATGCTGGTCTTTTCCCCCCAGCGATCGCCTCCAGCGAACCGGGCGGAGGTCGGGTGTCGACATGAAGAAACAGCAGCAGATCTCCTGCGGCAACTGCGGCACCGGCATTCATCTGCACTGCCCTGCCCTGCGCCGCGTGCACGAGACGAACCCTCGGATGCTCAGGCACACAGGCCACAGTACGATCCGAGCTTCCGCCATCCACGACAATGACCTCGAAGCTTCCCGCCTCCCGGCGGAGATCCTCGAGAGCTGCCGCAAGCAGCGTCGCCTCGTTGAGAACCGGAATGATGATGGAGATCACAGCCGGATGGTAGCTCCAACGTTCCGGTGGCGGTTCCGCTATGGGAGTTTTCAGGCCTGCGCCGTCACCTGTCCCACCAACCCGCCCCCGAAGGCGATCCCGAATAGCTTGACTTCAACAAGGATAAACAATGAACACATCCATCAAGCCCGCCGCGGGTGAGAAATTCCCCTCCCTGTCGTGGCGGCAGACGGACGGCGAACGCCTGGCCCCGGCAGAAATGGCGGGCTGGCGCATGCTGGTCGTCTATCGCGGCGCACATTGCCCACTCTGCAAAGGCTACCTGAAAAGTCTGGAGGAACTGCAGAGCGTCTATCGGGAGGCCGGCATCGCGGTCGCGGCTATCTCATCCGATCCTGAAGACCGGGCTAGAGCCGAGGCAGCCGATGAAGGGTGGACGTTCCCGCTGGGGTTCGGCATGAGCCTGGAGGAAATGCGCCGCCTGGGGCTGTATGTTTCCGCACCGCGCTCACCGCAGGAGACGGACCGGGAGTTCGCCGAACCGGCTGTCTTCGTGATCAATCCGGAAGGCCGTCTGCAGATCATCGACATCTCCAATGCACCTTTCGCACGCCCTGACCTGAAGGCCCTGCTCAAGGGGTTGAAGTTCATCCAGGAGAAGAACTACCCGGTCCGGGGCACAGCGTAAATCGCGCCCGGCAGGATCGGACCGATGTTGATGGACAACTGGTCGCAGCGCACGCGATTCCCGGCCGGGAGACCGGCGAGCGCTATTCTATGGACTCAAACACCCTGAGCTGGAGCCATGATGGCCTTCTTTACTTCACTGCCTGAAGAGGCTGGCGTCCGCCACATCCTCAAGCTGAACCCGGCGGCCGGCCGCGCCTTGATAGAGTTCCACAGCGCCGTGCTGAGAGTCGACTCCCGACTCACGGCGAGGGAGAAGGAACTGATCGCGGCATACGTCTCGGGACTGAACGCGTGTCAGTATTGCTATGGCGTGCACGCGCAAGCAGCCAGCGCTTTCGGTGTTCCGGAATCGCTTCTCCAGGCCCTGCTCACCGATCTCGACAACGCAGCGGTCGACCCGAAGCTCAAGCCGATACTGGCGTACGCCCGCGTCTTGACGCTGACGCCGGTCAAAGCGACGCAACGCCATGTGGACGCGGTATTCGCTGCCGGTTGGACCGAAAGAGATCTGCACGACGCCGTCTTGACGGTGTGCCTCTTCAACTTCATGAACCGGCTTCTTGAAGGACACGGCGTCAAGGGCTCGCCGGGCGTCTTTGCGGAACGCGGGCAGGCACTTCACGACCACGGCTATGCGCCGCTGCTGTCGATGCTGACCGAGCCGGCCGCGTCGCAACTGCCGCGGGCCTTGTCCGGCAACGAAAGTTCCGCCTAGCCCACTGCCTGGCTACACGCGGGCGAACGGCGCTTTCGCGACTTCCGACGTGTAATGGACCGGCGGGTTGAGACGTCTAACCTGCCATGGCAACAGAGTCCGGGAGCCCGCGAGCAGCGGCCTGCGGCCGCTTCGTCGACTGCCGCAACGCCGCAGCTGGAGTAGATCATGCCCGCCGTCCTGACCCGAAGCCCGGCTATCCGGTCGATCCTGCGTTCCATCCTGCGCCGGGCGTTTCTCTTCGCTGCCGGCCTGACCTTCGCGGGCGGCCTGACCGCGTCGCTGGCCTTCGCCGCGGGACCGGACCCGCGAGACTTCAACGGCTTCGACGTGTCCAACTCGGCTATTCCGACAGCAGCTATCCAGCGTGGAGGGCCGCCCCGAGACGGCATACCGGCCATCGACCACCCCAAATTCGTCGCAGCAGGCGAGGCACGCCTTGCCGACAGCGACCGGGTGCTCGGCTTGACGCATGACGGCGAGGCGCGGGCTTATCCGGTGCGCATCCTCAACTGGCACGAGGTCGTGAACGACCGCCTGGGCGACCGGGCGGTTGCCGTCACCTATTGCCCACTGTGCGGTACCGGTATGGCGTTCGATGCCCGGGTCGATCAGGGCGGCCAGGGCGGTAAAAGCATAGCCAGCTTCGGCGTCTCCGGTCTTCTCTACAACAGCGACGTGCTGCTGTACGACCGCGCCACGCAGTCGCTCTGGTCACAGATCCTGAGGACCGCCATCAGCGGCCCCCTGAAAGGCAGCCGTCTCGATCCGGTGCCGCTCACCCATACCAGCTGGGCCGACTGGCGCCGACGCCACCCCGCCACCCGCGTTCTCTCCACCGACACCGGCTTTGCGCGCGATTACAGCCGCGACCCGTACGCCGGCTATGAACGTATCCAGCGTCTGATGTTCGATGTCCAGCATCGGGACGACCGGTTTCCGCTGAAGGAGTGGGTGCTGGGCGTGGAAGTCGACGGGGTCCACAAGGCGTATCCTTTCAGTCTGCTGGCTCGCGCAGTCGGTTCAGGCGGTGAACTGCAGGACACGGTGGCCGGCAGATCCCTCCGCATCCGCTACGACCACGCGCAGCGCACTGCAGAGGCCTTTGACGCAGAGGGGCGGCCTTGGCCTGCAACCATGGCATTCTGGTTTGCATGGATCGCTTTCCACCCGCACACCGAGGTACTGCGTGACCCGTAGGAGGCTGTCTCCCAGTTCTGGCAGCGGAACTCAAACCGTCAGAAGAAGGAGGCTCCGCCATGTCGCTACCGCACCTTCAGTCCCACAACCAGGGGCTGGCGGAAGACACGCAACCGATCCACCAGCCTGCCGCGCTGAGCGACGCGCCCAGCAGCAGGGTGATTTTCGTTTTCAATCGCTCCGGGGACCTTCCCCCGGCTCGGTTGGCTGCGCCCGACCCTCGGCGTAGGCCTGCGAGACCTGTCGCAGCGTCTTCAATTGCCTGCGGAAGTTGGTGCATGCCGAACACATCATCAGGTGTGTGCCCAGGGACATCTTCTCCCGCAGCCGCAGCGCGCGATCCATCTCCTGGGA
>JACCRJ010000127.1 GCA_013813615.1 Lautropia sp.
GCGCTGCTGGCTGCGAAGCCGGCCGCTGCGGCATCCGGCGGGTCATGACGATGGAACGTGCTCCCGGCCTCAACCAGTCCGAACTCGGCGACGCAGCGCCCGGACCGCAGGATGCGGCCGGGCAGGAAGACGCGGCCGGGCAGGAGAACACGGCCGCACTGCAGGCCATTGCTGTCGAGCCCCCTGTCGTTGCCGCCAGGCCGCCCGAAAAGATGGCGCAGAACAAGATCCAGTGCGATGCCTGCCCGGTGCTCTGTCAGATCAGCGACGGACGGCTTGGCGCATGCGACCGCTGGGGCAACGTCGGCGGCAGGCTCACCCGTACCGACCCGGTTGTCCTGATGCGCCGCCCGGACATCGACGTGGTGCCCACCGGTGACGGCGATGGCGGGCTGATCTCGCCGGCGCCGCAGCCGAACGTCCCAGGCCCCGGGCTCTTCGTCTCCGGCGTGGCCAGCGGCACTACCTATCCGGACTACAAGCCGGCGCCCTTCATCGTCGCGAGCGAGCATCGCGGCGTCGACCTGGTCACGGTGGTCACCGAAGGGATATTCAGCTATTGCAGCTTCAAGGTGAAGATCGACACCGACCGCTATCTCGGACCGGAGCAGGCGACCGTGCGGCACAAGGGCGAGGCGGTCGGGCACGTGACCACCATCGAGTACGGTTCGCAGTTCCTGTCGCTCGGCGGCGTCCACCACCTCACCGGCGGCTCGAAGAAGGAGGGCCGCGTCGCCTGCGAACTGATGATGAACCTCGGCAACAGGCAGGCGGTGGAACTGGAGATCGAAGGCGGCGCCGTCCTGACCGTGCAAGCGGACCGGGCGCCGGTCATCAACGGTGTCGAGGAGCGGCGGATGCGGGTCGGCTGCGGTTCCGCAACCATCGGCATCTTTGCGCAGCAGTGGTACGACCAGCTCGACGAGGTGGTGGTGGTCGATGACCACATCACCGGCGTGCTGACCGAGCACCAGGCGGGCCGCTGCCTGGACATGGCCCCGTCAGGCATCCGCCTGCGTGGCCGCAAGTCCACCCCGGGGCGCTATTTCCAGGTGGCCGAGCCGGGGACCGGCTGGGGCGGCACCAACATCACCGATCCGCTGTCGATCATCGAAAACTGGGATCCGAAGACGACCCGGCCTGGCCTGCGCCTGCTGATGGTCTCGACCACCGGTGAGGATGCCGAGTACTTCGTGCTGGACGACGCGCTGGTGCCGTGCAAGGCGCCGATGCCCGGGACGGTCCGCAAGGTGGTGGAGCGCATCGGCGAGAACTGCGAGCCGGCCCTGGCGACGGTGCTGTTCGTCGGCGGTGCAGGCGGCAGCCTGCGCGCGGGCGTCACCGACAACCCGATCCTGCTGACCCGTTCCATCAAGAGCCTGCTGACCCGGGTCACCTGTGGCGGGGCGCCGGCTTACATCTGGCCCGGCGGCGGCATCACCGTGATGACCGATGTGTCGCGGATGCCGGACCTCTCCTTCGGCTCCGTGCCGACGCCGGCCATCGTCGCGCCGATCGAATTCACGCTTCGCCGCGAGGACTACCGGGCGCTCGGCGGCCACATGGACCGGATCCGCAGCCTCGAGGATGTCACCGGCCGCGAGACGCACCGGATCATCGAATGGGACCGCAGCAATCCCTGGCCGCTGGCCGGATTCGCCTGACGCCGAAGCCGGCAGGCAGCACCGCCATCCGCCGGCAGCTGGCCGACGGCCGCTGGCATTTCCAGCACGGTCCGATCGACCTGGTGATCTCCTGCAACGGACGAAATGACGCCTGCAACGAGACGCTGGCGCAGGCATGGGCGCGCTTTCAGCAGGTACTGCAGGAGTTGACGCCGCAACTCGCCATGCTGCGCAGTCCGGTGAGCGAGGCCTGCCGCGGCGAAGGACCGATCGCCGCTGGGATGGTGCAAGCCTGCCGGCCGTTCCGTGTAGGCCACGGCCTCTTCGTTACGCCGATGGCTGCCGTTGCCGGGAGCGTCGCCGACGAGATCTGCCGCGCCTTCCAGTTCCCGGGGATCGACCGGGCCTACGTCAATAACGGCGGCGACATCGCGCTGTTCCTGACGCCGGGGCAGCACTACGACATCGGTGTCGTCACCGACCTGCAGGCACCTGCCATCGACGGCCGCTTCAGGATCGACGCCGCCACGCCGGTGCGGGGCATCGCCACCTCCGGCTGGCGCGGGCGCAGCTTCTCGCTGGGTATCGCCGATGCGGTGACGGTCCTTGCTGCCACCGGCGCGGCTGCCGATGCTGCGGCGACGATGATCGCCAACCAGGTGAACGTCGACAGCCCGGCGGTGCAGCGGCGCCCGGCGAGCGAGCTGAAGGACGACACGGACCTTGGCGAGCGGCTGGTGACGGTGGCAGTCAATCCGCTGACGGCCGCGGAAGCGGCGAGCGCGCTCGATGCCGGCGCGTCGTTCGCCGAACTGCTGAGGCAGCAGGGGCTGATCGCCGCGGCGGCGCTCGCGCTGTGCGGTCAGGCTCGCGTCGTGCGCAGCCGCTGAACCGTCGCGTCGATCAATGCCCGGGAGATGCTGACCCTGGGCGCCGGCATGTCCGGCAGCGCGTCGATGTCGAACCATTGAGCATCGGCGATTTCCGCCGGATCCGCCGCAATCTCGCCAGACTTCCATTGCGCGGTGAACGCGATCATCAGCGAGTTGGGAAACGGCCAGCTCTGGCTGGCGAAGTAGCGCAGGTTGTCGACTTCGACGCAGACCTCCTCGCGGACTTCGCGATGGATCGCATCTTCGATCGATTCGCCGGCCTCGAGGAAGCCGGCCAGTGCGCTGTAGCGGCCCGGCGGGAAGGTCACGCCGCGGGCGAGCAGCAACTGGCGGCCGCGGGTGATCAGCACCATCATCGCCGGACAGATCCGCGGATAGACGGAAAGCCCGCAGGCTGCGCAGCTATAGGCGCGTTCGCCGGGCACCCGTTCCGTCGGGGCGCCGCAGGCGCCGCAGAATCGGTGGGTGCGCGCCCACTCGAGCAACTGGACGGCGCGCATGGCGATCGCCAGATGCGGTTCCGGCAGCACGCCGAACCACTGGCGCAAACCGCTGGCGCGCCAGGCGCCGGGCAGCTCGAGCAAGCCGTTTTGCGCCAGCGCAACCGCTACATGGGTCACGCCGTCATGGCGTCCGATCACGTGGCGGCGCTCAGCGACCAGTCCGAGTTCCGCATACGCCGCCCAGGGCAGCAGCGACGGGGAGTCGGTGAGCTGCACGAGGCGGTCGCGGCTGAATACATGGGCAATCGCGTTGTCGTCGTCGACTGCGCGGTGGTCGGGCAGGAAGCCGGGCGGTGTGACGATCATGCCGTTATTCTAGCGCCGCGCCTTGGTCGAACCACCGGCCGACAGCAGCGCGTTCCGCGTCGGTCATCCCGGTCGCGTTGCCGAGCGGCATCAGCTTCGTCAGCACCACTTGCTGGTAGATCTGCTGCGCATGCCGGCCGATCGCGGCGGCGGAATCGACCCGCACGTTCTTCTGCGCGACGGCGCCGTTATGGCACAGCACGCAGCGCTGGTCGACGATCGCCTTGACCTGCGCAAAATCCGCCTTGGCGCCGGCCGTCCCTGGTGTTCCCGACACTGCTGCCGTCTCGTCGCTCCCCGCTTTCGGCGCGAGCCAGACGACCAGCCCGACGATGATGGCGATGCCGCCGACCCACCATCGCCAGCTGATGACCTCCTTGTGACGCAGCAGGAAGAACTGCCTGATCAGCACGCCGGCCAGCATCAGCAGCACCAGGACCATCCAGTTGTTCCTGCCCTGATAGAGCATGCCGTAGTGGTTCGACAACATCGCGATCAGCACCGGCAGGGTGAAGTAGGTGTTGTGGACGCTGCGCTGCTTCGCGCGCTGGCCGTGCGCCGGATCGACCGGCTCGCCGGCCTTCATCTGCGCCATCACCTTGCGCTGCCCGGGAATGATGACCATCAAAACGTTGGCGCTCATGATGGTCGCGATCATCGCGCCGGTCAGCACGAACGCGGCTCGGCCGGCGAAGAGCTGGCAGGCGAGCCAGGTTGCCGCCACGACGTAGGCGGTGACCAGGATGCCTACCAGCCGGTCGCCGCCCGCGCGGCCGCCGAAGCCGCGGCAGATCGCGTCGTAGAACAGCCAGCCCATCGCCAGGTACAGCAGCGAACCGGCGATCGCCGCTGGCGGCGACCAGTCGAACAGCGACTTGTCGATCAGGAATGCGTTGGCGTTGAACAGGTAGATGACGGTGAGCAGTCCGAAACCGGACAGCCAGGTGGAATAGCTTTCCCAGTAGAACCAGTGCAGCTTCTGCGGCATGAAGGCCGGCGCGACCGGGTACTTCTGCGGGTTGTAGAAGCCGCCGCCGTGTACCGCCCAGAGTTCGCCGCCGACGCCGCGGCTGCGCGCGTCTTCCGACGTCGGCGGCTCCAGGCTGTTGTCGAGCCAGACGAAGTAGAAAGAGGCGCCGATCCAGGCGACGGCGGTGATCACATGCAGCCACCGCAGCAGCAGGCTCGCCCAGTCGATCAGGTAGATGTCCACCGGCAGGGGGCCCCGCGTTCAGGAACCGCGGTAGGTGCAGTAACTCCAGGCGCTGACCAGCAGCGGCACGTGGTAGTTGCCGGTGGCATCGGCGATGCCGAAGTCGATGTCGACGACGTCGAGGAAGGGCGGGTCGGGCAGTTCCATGCCGCCGGCCCGGAAGTAGTCCGCCACTTCGAAGCGCAAGCGAAAGCGGCCGGTCTCGATGGTGTCGCCCGACAGCAGCGGGGCCTCGGTGCGGCCGTCCGCGTTGGTGCGGTGGCGTCCCAGCAGCGTGGCGTTGCCGCCGGCGTCCAGGCGCAGCAGGCAGATCTGGATACCGGCCGCCGGCTTGCCGGAGGCGGTGTCGAGGACGTGGGTGGAAAGTCTGGCCATGGCTGCGTGCGCTGGATGAGTCGGCCGATTGTCGCATGGGCGCTCCGCAGCCCGTGCAGGTGCGGCCTGCCCGATGGCCTGTCCAGGCACCGCGAAAGGCAGCGAAGATGCTGGCTACAATCGAACGAT
>JACCRJ010000130.1 GCA_013813615.1 Lautropia sp.
GGCGCCGCCGACGGCTCCATTCGCGCGCAGGCGGTTCGCCCCGAACCGGATGTCGATCGCCGTCCTGTCAAGGCGCACCGGTGACCAGTCCGCTGCCAGGACCAGCCGGGTACTCAGGTCCGCTGCCAGCGGACGCCCTGCCAGCGTGCTGTCCTTGACAGCGAGGGAGAGCAGTGCGTCGAGCCCCGGGGCCACCTTGCCGTCGACCGACCACTTGCCGCTCACAACCCCCTGGCGCCAGCGGTCGGCGACTGCGGCGTCCGGCGGCAGCCACTGGCCGGGTTGTATCCGGTGGATGCTGCCCTTCATGGCAATCGCATAGGGCGGCGACAAGCCGGCGGTGCCGGTTGCCTCGAGTCGGCTTTCGCCAAGTCGGAGCCGGGCCTCGTCAAGGCGCAGCGCGGCCTCGTCCAAACGGCCGGTGACGACCACCTCGGCGGCGCCGGCGGCGCCGGCAGACGCGGCAGGCATGATCGCGCGCATCCGCTCCCGGGACTGCGACAGGCGCAGCGCGAAGTCATTGCGCTCAAGGCTGAGGCTGCCGTCGAGCGCGGTCGCGGGCGCCTGCGGCGCGAACTGCGCGACGTCGATCGCGCTGAAGGCCAGGCTGGCCAGGATTTCCGGTACCTCGATGGCCGCCAGCGTGATCGTGCGGCCCGGGAAGACGTCTACCGAGCCGCTGATCCGCCCGCCGCCTGGCACGCCGGGCAGCCCGGGCAGGCTCAACTGGAGATCGCGCAGTTGCAGTTGCCGGGCGGACGGATCGTCCGCGCTCAGGAGCGCGACGGTCGACTGGAGGCTGGAGAGCGGCAGCTGGCCCTCGGAGAGCCGGCCGCTGGCGCCGTTGCGAAGCTGCAGCTTGCCGCGCCAGTCGCCGGCCCGTTCCTGCGGCGCCATCGTCAGCTGCGCGTCGATCCGGGTTCGCGGGGCGGCTGGCAGCAGGCGCTGCAGGTCCAGCTCCGCCAGCTTCAGCTCCGCCGAGTTCAGCGGCATCGGCGCCAGCGGCGTGAGCGTGGCGTCCAGGCGCAGGTCCGCGTCGGCGACCCTGCCGGCGAGCTCCGCCTGCAACCGGTCGAGATCGCCTGCGGCGGCGAGACGCAGGTCGAAGGCAACCTGCTGGAACTCTCCCTGCAGAGGGAGTTCAGCCTCGAGGCGGTGCGGCGGCGAGTCGCCGATCTCCAGCCGCGCCCCGGCGAGCCGGCCGTAGGCGGTGACTGCACCGAGCTCCTCGATCGCCAACCGCGCGTCCTGGTAGGTCAACTTCGCGCCGAGGTCGTTGACGACCACTGCGTCGGGGACCGGCTCGCCAGCCACGCTGCCGGGAACGACGCGCAATTGGCCGATGGCCAACCGTTGCACGGCCAGGTCCAGCGGCACCGCGAAGACGCCCGGCATCGTTACCGGTTCGGCCGGCTTGGGTTGCGGCTCGGGCGGAGCCAGCCGGAGTTCGACGGTGTCGGCGACGAGTTCGGTGACCAGGAGCCGGCGGTGCAGCAATGCCGGCAGCGACCAGCCGGCGACCAGGCCGGTGCCGCTTGCCTGCATGCCGCCGCCTTGCCATTCGAAGCGGTCGATCCTCACGCCGCGGTGAAGGCTGCCGGCTGCGCCCTCGATCCGAAGTTCGCCGCCGCCGGCCCTGATGCTGTCCTGCAGGCGCGAGACGACGAACTGCAGGCCGGACTCGCTGCCGAGCCACCAGAAGCCGCCGGCCAGTCCGATTGCCAGCAGCAGCACCAGTGCCGCCAGGCCATAAAGCAGTCGGCGCGCCATCAGAAGGTATATCCGATCGAAAAGTGGACCCGGTAGCGGGAAACCGCCTGGCCGTACGCCACGTCGAGGTTGACCGGGCCGATCGGCGTGCGCCAGCGAAGGCCGACGCCATAGCCGGCGACCGGGTCGAAATCGCGGCGCGAGTCGGTGGCGTTGCCGTAGTCGACGAACACGGCCGCCGCGTATTCGTTGGTGATCCGGTGCTGGTACTCGAGGCTCGTCAGCGCCAGGTAGCGCCCGCCGACGACTGCGTCGCCGCGTTTCAGACCGAGCGACCGGTAGGCGTAGCCGCGGATCGACTGTACCCCGCCGGTCCGGAACAGGTTCTCGCTCGGGATGTCCTCGCGAGAGCTTGCGCCGACGACACCCAACTCCAGGAGGCCGACCAGCGTGCCGTCCTTGAAGAAGCCGCTATCGGCCAGCGGCTGAAACCGTGTGGCGCGGGTGTGGAAGCGCACGAAGCTGCGGTCCGTCATCACGCCGGCCCGGGCGCCGGAAAGCTGAACGCTGACCGCATAGCCGTCCTGCGGCGCCAGCGTGGAATCGAGGCGCCTCAGCGTCCACGCCTTGCCCAGCACCAGCGCCCGTTGACTGTTGCGTTCCTCCGGCGTATCCGCGCTGCCGGCGATTCTTTCCCGCTCGATCTGGTACTGCAGCGAGGTGAATGACTCGATGTCGCCTTCGCGCTTGCCGACGCCGCCGTAGGTGTTGCTGCGCAAGGTGGCCAGGTTCTCGATGTCTTCCCGTTCCACCCGCTGCCCGAACCCGATGAAGCGGTTGTTCTCGTCGTAGGGTGTACGGAAGTTGGCAAAGGCCCGCTGCTGCTTGGCCGACACGACCAGTGCGGACTCGAGCTGGAGGTTTGCGCCGAACAGGTCGCGGTGCTCGAAGCCCACCTGGCCGCGCGGCCCTTCGTCGGTGCTGTACCCGAGGCCGAACACGACGCGGCGGCGGGTCAGTTCCGCCACCACCACCTGGATGCGCACCTGCTCGGCTGCCGGATCCGCCTGCAGGCCGATCAGGTCCGGGAGCGCGCTGACACTCGAGAAGTAGCCGGCGCCCCTCAGGCGCATCTGGAAGGTCTGCAGCTTCTCGTCGCTGTACGGCTCGCCGGCCACGAACGGGCGCAGGTCTTCGATGATCTTGCGGTCGTAGCGCTGCAGGCCTTCGACGGTCAGCTCACCGAAGGCAAGCCGCGCCCCGGATGCCACGGTCAGGTCGAGGGCCACGGTGCCGCCGGCCACGTCGACCCGCGCTTCGCTTTCCGACACCTCGGCTCGGAGATAGCCCTGGCGGTTCAACGCATCGAGGATCTCCCGCTTGCCGTCCTGCCAGGCCGAAGCGCGGAAAGGCTGGCCCCGCTCGAGTTGCGGAATCGACTGCAACTGCGGCCTGCCCATCACCTGCGGATCGGCGGCGGCCGGTCCGCTCACCCGCAGCGCCACGTCGGCCACCCTCGCCTGAGGACCCGGCCGGACCTCGACGCTCACCCGCCGAGGGCGCGCCTCGACGGTCACCACCGCGCGGAAGTAGCCGTCGGACTGCAGGATCGCCACCACCTCGTCGCGCAGGCGCGCCACCAGGCCTTCGAACTGGATCGGGTCGTAATCCTGCCGCCGCTGCCAGCGGCCGACCAGGGTCTGGCGCTGGATCTCGTCGATCAGCGCCTTCGGCGCGTCGATGGCGAAGTCGTAGTTGACTTTGCGACCCGGCAGCGGCAGCTTGCCGGAACCGGTGCCGCCTTCGGCTGTGTCGGATGTCTCGGTTGGGTCGGAGGTCTCGGCGGCGTTTGCCTCCGCTTGCCGGCCTGCAGGCGATGCACAACCGGCCAGCAGCGCCATGACGCTGATGCAGGCGGCGGCGCAAAGTGCGGTGAGGGGCGGCCTTGAAAGGATCGCTCGGGGATGAGGCAAACTAGCGGCTGGGGCTGGGGTGGCGGCCTTCAGCATGGCACGTGCCCAGACGCCGCATGAGAAGCCGCTGGAGCGGCGTCGGGGGGTGCAATGGAGGCAGTGCAATGGGCTCGACGGGCGCGCCTGGAACGGCAACCGGGAAGAGGATGGAGGGTATGGCCGACGAAGAAGAGAAGATCGAAATTCACCGTGGTCTCAAGGGCGTCTACTTCGATCGTTCAAGGGTCTGTTTGATCGACGGGCGGCTGGGGGAACTGCGTTATCGGGGCTACTCGATCCATGACCTGGCGGAGCGCGCCACCTTCGAGGAGACATGCTACCTCCTGTTGCAGGGCGATCTGCCGACGGCGGCTGAACTGCAGGCCTTCGATGCCGAACTGAAGGCGGCCCGCCAGCTTCCCGCCCCCGTCTACGACATTGTCCGCGCCATCCGCGACGCGCATCCGATGGACGTGCTGCGCACGGCAGTCTCCGCCCTGGCCGCCTTCGACCCGGAGGTCGGCGACAACTCGCCGGCTGCCAACCTGCGCAAGGGGCTGCGGCTGACCTCTCAGGTGCCGATGCTCGTCGCCGCCCACGAGCACATCCGCAACGGCCGCGAGCCGGTGCCGCCGCATCCGACGCTGCCGCATGCGGCGAACTTCCTGTACATGCTGCAGGGCCGCGAGCCGACACCGGAGGCGGCGCGGCTGATGGACATGGACATGATCCTGCACGCCGAGCACGGCTCCAACGCCTCCGCCTTCACCGCGCGGGTCGTCGCCGGCACGGATGCCAACCTCCACGCCGCGATGACGGCCGCCATCGCGGCTCTCTCCGGCCCGGCCCACGGCGGCGCAGCGGAGAACGTGATGCGGATGGCCAAGGAGATCGGCGAGCCGTCGGGCGCAGCCGACTTCGTCAGGCAGAAGCGCGCGAACAAGGTGGCGATCATGGGCTTCGGCCATCGCGTGTATCGCGCCGAGGATCCGCGGGCGCGGCACATGCGCGCCGGCGTGGAGCAGTTGTCGAGGCAGATGGGGCAGCCGCACTGGTACCAGATCCTCGCTGCGCTGGTCGAGGCGATGAAGCCCTACGCGCGGCTCGGCGTGAACGTCAACGTCGACTTCTATGCCGGCGTCATCTACTTCCTCAACGGCATCGCGGAGGACCTGTTCGTGCCGATCTTCGCGATCGGCCGGGTTCCCGGCTGGACGGTGCAGGTGCTGGAGCAGATGGAGAACAACATTCTGATTCGACCCCTCACGCTGTACAACGGACCGCAGGCGCGGGAGTACGTCCCGCTGCCGCGGCGTGGGCTTGGCGGTGGCGCTGCGGGTTTCGGACCATACTAGGTACATGACCAAGCGAATTCATAGCCTTCACTACTCGACGCCGTCACGCGGCAGCCCGCCTTCGCTGCCTGGGCCAGTTGGCGTGCTCGGGCGGGTCCTGGCGCTAGCCGCCGGCGGCGCGGTCATCCTCGCCGGCCTGTTCGTGTCGGCGCTGGTGTTCTCCGTGCTGCTGGTGGTCGGGGTCGTGGCCGGCGGCTGGTTCTGGTGGAAGACGCGGGACTTTCGCAGGAGCCTCGGCGAGCGCATGGCGCAGATGCAGCGCATGCAAGCGGGCATGCCGGCGGGCGAGGCATCGGCACACCCAGCCGACGCCGGACCCGGGAGCCGGCGGCCGGACGCGCCAGGCGAAGTGCTGGACGGCGACTTCATCCGGGAAACCGCCGACCGCAGCCGCTGACCGCGACAGCGGCTGACCGCGACAGCGGCTGGCCGCCGTCAGGCCCGCGCCAGCGCGATCACCGCGGCCGCAACCACATCGTCGACGCTCGCGCCGCGCGACAGGTCGCTGATCGGCCGCGCGAATCCCTGCAGGATCGGACCGATCGCCCGGGCGCCGCCCAGGTATTGGGTCAGCTTGTAGGCGATGTTGCCGGCGTCGAGGTCCGGGAACACCAGCACGTTCGCCCGGCCCGCGACGGCCCCGGTATCCTTCATCTTGCGCGCTGCGACCGTCGGCGACAGCGCAGCGTCCGCCTGAAGTTCGCCGTCGATCGCCAGTTCGGGCGCGCGTTCTCGCGCCAGCGCGAGCGCCTGCAGGACCTTGTCGACACGGGCATGCCTGGCGCTGCCCTTGGTCGAGAACGACAGCAATGCTACCCGCGGCTCTTGCTGCAGCAGTTGCCGGCAACTCGTGGCCGACGCCAATGCAATGTCCGCGAGTTGCGAAGCATCCGGATCCGCGTTGACGGCGCAGTCGGCGAAGACCAGCACCCGCTCGTCCTGCACCATCAGGAAGAAGCTCGACGGTGTCGCGATGCCCGGGGCG
>JACCRJ010000139.1 GCA_013813615.1 Lautropia sp.
GGCGGCTGCGCCATCGGGCAGCGGCCGATCGACCAGCACATCAAGGGGCTGCAGACGATGGGCGCGCGGATCGACATCGAGCAGGGGTATGTGGTGGCCCGAGCGCAGAAGCTGAGAGGCGCGCGCATCGTCACCGACATGGTCACCGTCACCGGTACCGAGAACCTGATGATGGCGGCCTGCCTGGCCGACGGCGAAACGCTGATCGAGAACGCGGCCCGGGAACCGGAGGTGGTGGACCTGGCGCAGGCGCTGGTGGCGATGGGCGCGCAAATCCGCGGTGCTGGCACCGACCGGGTCGTGATCCACGGCGTGCCGCGACTGCACGGCGCGCGGCACCGGGTCATGGCCGACCGGATCGAAACCGGTACCTTCCTCTGCGCGGTAGCCGCCTGCGGCGGCGACGTGCTGGTCCGCCAGACGCAGCCCTGGGCAATGGACGCGACGCTGGTCAAGCTTCGCGAAACCGGCGCGGAGATCGGCGTCGGCGACGACTGGGTGCGCGTCTCCTCGAGCCGGCGCCCGCGTGCCGTCACTTTGCAGACCGCACCGTATCCCGGTTTCGCCACCGACATGCAGGCGCAGTTCATGGCGATGAACTGCGTGGCGCAGGGTACCGGCGTGATCACCGAGACCATCTTCGAGAATCGGTTCATGCACGTGCAGGAACTGCTGCGGCTGGGCGCGGACATCCGCATCGAAGGCAACACCGCCACCGTGACCGGCGTCGACTCTCTCTCCGGCGCGACCGTGATGGCGACCGACCTGCGGGCGTCGGCCAGCCTGGTGATGGCCGGCCTCTGTGCCAGGGGCGAAACACTGGTCGAGCGCATCTACCACCTCGATCGCGGTTATGCGCAGATGGAGTCCAAGCTTCGCGCGCTCGGCGCGCAGATCGAGCGCATCGGCTCGCCGCCGCCCCGCTTCGGCCGGCGTGCCAGCGACCGTGCCGAGGCCGGCGAGGGCGCGGCACGGTGAAGGCGCCGCGTCCATGCTGACCCTCGCCCTTTCCAAGGGCCGCATCCTCGACGACACCGCCGGGCTGCTGCAGCGTTGCGGCATCCTGATCGATACCGCGCTCGCGGACTCCCGCAAGCTGATCCTGCCTACCGGTGACCCTGACCTGCGCCTGCTGATCGTCCGGGCCACCGATGTGCCGACCTACGTGCAGCACGGAGCCGCCGACCTCGGCATCGCCGGCAAGGACGTGATGCTCGAGCACGGCGGCGACGGCCTCTACCAGCCGGTCGACCTGAACATCGGCCGTTGCCGCATGTGCGTCGCGGCGCCGGTCGGGTTCGACTACGGCAACGCCGTGCGTCGGGGGGCGCGCCTGCGGGTTGCGACCAAGTACGTCAACGTCGCCAGCCGGCACTTCGCCCGCAAGGGCGTGCATATCGACCTGATCAAGCTCTACGGTTCGATGGAGCTTGCGCCGCTGGTCGGCCTCGCGGACGCCATCGTGGACGTGGTTTCCACCGGCAGCACGCTCAAGGCCAACAACCTGGTGGAAGTCGAGGACATCATGCCGATCTCGGCCCGACTGATCGTGAACCAGGCCGCGCTCAAGATGCGGCAGGCGATGCTGGCGCCGCTGATCGCTGCGCTGGAAAAGGCGGCTGCGACCACTTCATGACCAGGCCCCTGTCGTGATCCATCGACTCGACATCCGCGACGACGATTTCGACGCCCGCCTGACGCGCCTGCTGGCCTGGGACGAGCGGCAGGACAGGGACGTGCATACGTCGGTGAAGGCGATCATCGCCGACGTCCGAGCCCGCGGTGACGCCGCGGTCCTCGACTACACCCGCCGCTTCGACCGGCTCGACTGCGCCGACGCAGCCCAGCTGCGCCTGAAGCCGGCGGACCTGCGCGCCGCACTCGACGCGCTGCCCCAGGCCGGACGAGCCGCCCTGGAAGCCGCTGCCCTGCGGATCAGGCGCTACCACGAGCACCAGAAGACTGACTCGTGGTCCTACGTCGAGGCCGACGGCACCCGCCTCGGCCAGCGCGTGCTGCCGATCGACCGGGTCGGGCTCTATGTGCCAGGTGGCAAGGCGGCCTATCCGTCCTCGGTGCTGATGAATGCGATCCCGGCGCGCGTTGCCGGGGTCCGGGAACTGACGATGGTGGTGCCGACGCCGGACGGCGCGCGCAACGCGATGGTCCTGGCTGCCGCCTGCCTTGCCGGCATCGACGAGGTCTACACCATCGGCGGCGCGCATGCGGTGGC
>JACCRJ010000141.1 GCA_013813615.1 Lautropia sp.
CCGCTGCTGCTGGTAAACGAACGCGTGTCGTCGCCGCGCGGCATCTTCTCGATCTTGATTACTTCCGCCCCCAGGTCTGCCAGCATCAGGCCCGTCACTGGCCCCGCCATGACCTGAGCAAGCTCGAGAACGCGCACGCCAGCCAGCGGGCGGCATGGGTCAGCCGGTTCATCATGGGGTGGTGGAAACCGGATTGTCATGAAGCGGCTGGCCGCGCAGAATCGGGCATCGCGATCTTCGCAGGATGTCGAGGCTCGATCGGCGTGCGCGGCGACACATCCAGAACCTGCTCCAGGAACGCCCCGATGGCCAGGAGGCGAGCCTCGCTTCTGGCGGGGCCGATGACCTGCACCCCCACCGGCAGACCGTCACGGGTGAATCCGCACGGCAAGGCGAGAACCGGGCACCCGGTCGCGGAGATGGCACAGGTCATGACCAGCCAACCAAGGTAATCGCCAAGCTCGACGCCGTTCAGCACCGGCACATAGCGCTCTTCCACCCTGACCGGAGGGCATAGCACCGTCGGGCAGATCAGAACATCGAATCTCTCGAAGAACCTGGCGACCCGGCGGACCAGGTCGCCATGGGCGAGTTCGGCCGACACGACTTCATTGATCGTCAGGCCCAAGCCGAACTCGGCGTTCGCGATCACGTCCGGCTTGAGCCTGTGGCGCTCCTTCTCCAGCAACGTCCGCATGTTGCCCACGAAAGCGACGCCGCGCAGCGTCCGGAAGATCGAAACCGCATCCCGCAGATCCGGGCAGGCCGCCTCGACGTCGCAACCCGCGCCTGCCAACCTGTCCCCGAGCAGCCCGAACAGGCGGGCCACTTCCGACGTCACAGTTGGAGCGATGCCCAGATCCAGGCTGAGTGCGGTCAGCTTCGGTCGGTGCGGGTTCGCGGCAGCCCGCATAAAGCTGCCCGGCACGATCGGGGCGGTAAGCGGATCGAGCGGATGTCGGCCCGCCTCGCACTCCAGCATCAGCGCGCAGTCCGTCACGCTGCGCGCGAGCGGGCCTTCCACATTGAACGGCGAATACGGCTGCTTCTGCACCCGGGGAACCGTCCCGGCCGTCGGTCTCAGCCCGACAAGGGAGCAGAAGCTGGCCGGGGTCCGGATGCTGCCGCCGAAATCGTTGCCGGTGCCGAGCCAGACCTGCCCCGCCGCCAGGGCAGCAGCTGTCCCGCCGGACGACCCGCCGGGCGTGAAATCCGTATTCCAGGGATTGCGGGTGATGCCGAACACGTCGTTGAACGTGTTTCCGCCTGCGGCGAACTCGGGGATATTGCTCTTGCCGACAACGACGGCACCGTTCGATTCCAGTCGCTGCACGACGACATCCGACTCCGGCGAGACATGGTCGGCGAAGATCGGGGAGCCGAACGTGCAGCGCACTCCTTTCACTTCCAGGTTGTCCTTCACCACGATCGGCAGTCCGTGCAGGAAGTGGTCCGGCGGGTCCGCCGGCGGGCTTCGCATCAACGCCTTCGCCTGATCGCGCGCCCGCTCCAGGCACAGCGTCGGGATGGCATTGAGGCTCGGGTCAGTTTCGGCGATGCGAGCTGCAGCTGCATCCAGAAGCTCGAGAGGCGAGACCTCCCGCCTCCTGAGCAGGTCGACGGCGGCGGTTGCCGAGAGGCGACACAGGTCGTCCAAGATTAGTCTCCGCTCATGGTGCTAAGCACGCAGGCGGCAAATGCCGCCGGCCTGCGGCGTCATCGGGGAGCCTCCCGTTGAGTTGCGGGCCTCCCTGTAATTCCAACTCGGCACCCACGGTTCATGAGATCCGATGCGGACTCCATGGGACGAAGATACACCACAATCCAGACCGTTCTCGGTGCCGGCGAAGCTGCCATAGGACGGCGAAGGGATCGGAGATCGATCTTTCCGGCGGGCGCAGCTTCATCGACGAGCATGGCCGTGAGCGATTTCGCGTCCGACTGAAGTGATGGGATTCATCCGCATCCAGCTTCCGTAGATTGGCGGACCAGCTTGCGGAGGAGGCTGGACAAGGGCTCCGGTGTTGTAGTATTTGACAACACCATCTCATCTTGCTACTGTTTCCGCCATGAGAGCGACGGCGCTGATTCGACGCCGCGTCGTGCTGGCTGCCGATGCGTTTGTCGAAATCGTCGTTTGGCGTCTTCATCAGCCGCTACCGTCATCCTCGCATGAATTCAAGTATCGGCTGGCCTATGTCGTCGAAAGCGAGTGTGTGCTGAGGTATGACAATGAGCTAGGCAAAGGCGATCACCGGCACTTCGGCACTGAAGAGACTTCGTATACCTTCTCGACACCGGATCAGCTGATGGCCGACTTCAACGCTGACGTCATGAGGTGGAACAGTGAGCACGGTCGTTCTTGAAGTTCGCTCGCTAGCGGAGACGCTCGCGGATGCCTCGCGCGCGATGAAGGGCCGCCGCACGGAACGGGAAGTGCGCATCGGGTTCGCAACGCCCGAGTTGCTTTGGCAGGTGCTGACGGCCAAACGGTGGGAACTGCTCAAGATCCTTTGCGGCGCAGGACCCTTGTCGATTCGGGAAGCCGCTCGCCGGGTGGACCGGGATGTCAAAGCCGTTCATGGTGACGTCAAGGCTTTGCTGGATGCGGGGGTCCTCGATCGCACGCCAAACGGCATGGTGGAATTCCCCTTCGAGGCGGTGAAAGTCGAGTTCGTGCTGAAGGCAGCGTAACGACGGATTGGAGACGCGGCTCGCCTTCAGCACGATTGGGGTCCTAGGACGTTTCCGCGGAAACGTCGGAGCCTCGCGCGGCACCAGTCATCGCTCCGCCGCCGGATCCAGCAGCTCCGGCCCGCTCGACCTCAGCGTCGTTGCGGGTTACCAAGACCAGGCGGCCTTTGGACAATTCCGAAGATGAAGCCGGCCGAGCACTGGATGTGGTCGCAGAACCCGCGGCATACGGTCGATGTCCGGATGCTGGATGATGGTGCGCTGCGCTTCATCGGCGCGCGGGGACAGCGTCTGGAGCCCGTGGTGAACATGGTTGAAGAGACGGCTCGACTGGTCTGCGAGCATCGAATCAAGGGGATCGGCACCCCTGCGAGCGCTTCGCTCGTATGATAGTATTACGACGTAATACTTGACAGCTTGAGGTACCTTGGAAATCACGTCGGTCACCAGCAAAGGGCAGGTCACCATACCGAAGGCGCTGCGGCAACAGCTGGGTATCCGGCAGGGCAGTCGCATCGAGTTTTCCCTGGTCGGTGACCATGTCGAAATGCGCGTCAGAAGCACTCCATCCGGCGAAAGCGGCGCTGGCTTCGGCATGCTGAAGAGCCGGCGCGCACCCGTGCCGACGGATTTCGACCCCGCCACGCTGCTCAAGCGATGATCGGACTCGATACCAACATTCTCGCGCGCTACTACATCGACGACGATGCTGATGCCGAATCCCGGAGGCAGCGATCGGCTGCGCGTCGACTCATGGAATCCGGCCAACCTCTGATGGTGAGCAAGTCGGTGATCCTGGAGCTGGAATGGGTCATGCGCGGCTACTACGGATTCGCGCATGATCAGGTGACCTCGGTCTTTCGGCACCTGCTCGACCAGGCTCACATCACCGTCGAAGACCGCGACTCGGTTGCACTGGCCCTGTCGAACTGCGATGCAGGGATTGACTTCGCGGATGCGCTGCACCACGCAAGCTACCGGTCCTGCTCCAGCGTCGCAACATTCGACGACCGCAGGTTCGCCCGGCGCGCGAAGAAGCTGGGGATGACACCGGC
Source organism: Lautropia sp. (assembly GCA_013813615.1). Lineage (GTDB taxonomy): Bacteria > Pseudomonadota > Gammaproteobacteria > Burkholderiales > Burkholderiaceae_E > Lautropia. Next base: position 3,750 of record JACCRJ010000141.1, read on the forward strand.
GGTCATGGTGCTCTCATAGACGGAAAGGGTATGGCGACTTTCGCCAACTGATCATGTTCGTGTTTGTTGTCGAAGGCGAGTGCGTGCTGAGGTATGACAATGAGCGAGGCAAGGGCGATCACCGGCACCTCGGCACTGAAGAGACTTCGTATACCTTCTCGACACCGGATCAGCTGATGTCGGACTTCAACGCTGACGTTGTGAGGTGGAATAGTAAACACAGTCGTTCTTGAAGTTCGCTCTCTTGCGGAGACCCTGGCGGACGCCTCGCGCGCCATGAAGGGCCAACGCACAGAAC
>JACCRJ010000142.1 GCA_013813615.1 Lautropia sp.
GCCCAGGGTGGCAGTGCCTCGGCACCCCCTTCCCCCTTCGCGGTTGCGGCGGTCCGGCCGGCCGCCCCCGCGGCTGCAGCCGCCTCGCCCAACCCGGCTGCGGCACCTTCGAAGGCATCGGGGGCGCCGAGCATGCTTTCGAGCGATGTCGCCGCGCCGGCAGGTGCCGGTGACGCCGCGCCCGCCGCGGTGCCTGCGGCGCCGGCAGCGGTGCCGGAAGAGAGGACGGACGGCGACAGCATCGTTCCCGCGGCGGCAGCGCCGGGCGCTGCGGGGCCGCCCCGCGCCGCCAGGATCTCCGGCGGCAGCTCCCGGGCCGAGATGGCCTGTGTCGGCGCCATCACCGTGAGCCAGTTGCAGACGTTCTCCAATTGGCGCACGTTGCCCGGCCATTCCGCCCGGGCCAGCCATTCGATCGCCTCGGGCATGAGACGCTTCGCCTCGACGCCCAGGTCTGCGGCGCTCTTGGCGAGGAAGTGCCGGGCCAGGAGCGGTATGTCCTCGACCCGGTCACGCAGCGGCGGCAGTCGCAGGCGGATGACGTTGAGGCGATGGAAGAGGTCCTCGCGGAACAGCCCCTGCCGCACGCGCTCCTCCAGGTTCTGGTGGGTGGCCGCGATGACGCGCACGTTGCTCTTGATCGCCTGGTGCCCGCCAACACGGTAGTAGTGGCCTTCGGACAGCACGCGCAGCAGGCGCGTCTGCATCTCGGCCGGCATATCGCCGATCTCGTCAAGGAACAGCGTGCCTGCGTCGGCCTGCTCGAAGCGGCCGCGGCGCTGCTGCTGCGCGCCGGTGAACGAGCCTCGCTCATGGCCGAACAGTTCCGACTCCAGCAGGTCGCGCGGAATCGCCGCCATGTTGAGCGCCACGAACGGCTTGGCGGCGCGGGCACTGTGCCGGTGCAGTGCGCGGGCGATGAGTTCCTTGCCGGTGCCCGATTCACCAGTCACCAGCACCGTGACCGAAGACTGAGAAAGCCGACCGATGGCGCGGAAGACCTCCTGCATCGCGTGCGCCTGGCCCAGCATGTCCTGCCCCTGCAGCGACGCCTCCAGCGGCTCCTCCTGCACGTCGTTCTCGCTGACGGCCCGTCGGATCAGCTCGATCGCCTGAATGAGGTCGAAAGGCTTCGGCAGGTATTCGAACGCACCACCTTGAAACGCCGATACGGCGCTATCGAGGTCCGAATAGGCGGTCATGATGATGACCGGCATGGTGGGGCGCTTCTGGCGCGCCTGATAGAGCAGTTCAATGCCGGATTCGCCCGGCATGCGGATGTCCGACACCAGAACCTTCGGCACCGCCTCATCCAGTGCGGCGATGACGTCTCGAGCCTCCCGGAAGCTGCGCACCCGAAAACCTTCCTTGGCGAGCGCACGCTCCAGCACCCAGCGAATCGATTGGTCGTCGTCGACGATCCAGACCTCATCCATGGTGTCTGCCTTGTAACTCGCAACCACCGCCCGCGCTGTCTCTACAACAGCGGGAGCAGCATCCTGAAATCCGTCAAACCCGGCCGACTCTCGCATTCAATCAAACCCCCGTGCTGCTCGACAAACGTCTGGGCAAGGGGTAAGCCGAGCCCGCTTCCTCCTTCACGCCCTGACACCAGCGGAAAGAAGATCCGGTCGAGCAGGCCGCTTGGTATGCCAGGTCCATTGTCGATGACATGCAATTCCAGTGCCAGCTTGTGGCGGATCCGGGCGATCACGACGTGGCGGGCGATGCGGGTTCGAAGGCGGATGACTCCGCTGCCGTTCAACGCCTGGGCGGCGTTTCGCACCAGGTTCAGGAGCGCCTGGATCAATTGCTCCTTGTCGGCGACCAGTTCCGGAAGGCTCGCGTCGTAGTCCCGGTGGATGACCAGCCCCTGCGGATACTCTGCCAGCACGATCATGCGCACGCGCTCACAGACCTCGTGCATGTTGACGTGCTCCGTCGGCCGCGCCGGCCGGTGCGGCGCGAGCAGCCTGTCGACCAGCTTCTGCAGGCGATCCGCCTCCTTGATCATCACCTGGGTGTACTCGCGAAGTTCCGGCGACTCCAGCTCCGCCTCGAGCAACTGGGCGGCTCCGCGGATCCCGCCCAGCGGGTTCTTGATCTCGTGCGCAAGGTTGCGCACCAGTTCCCGGTTGGCGCGCGCCGAATCGTGCATCCGCTCCTCCCGATCGATCCGCAGGCGCTGGTCGACCTCGTGGAACTCCATCAGCATCGCGCCCAGATCGCTCTCCAGCGCGACGGCGAGGCAATGCAGCATCAGGGGCTCGCGGCCGGAAATCTCCAGCAGCAGGTCCTGGCCCTTCTAGCCAAACTCGTTGTTGCAGGCCTGCGCGAGCAGGCTGCGGA
>JACCRJ010000283.1 GCA_013813615.1 Lautropia sp.
GTCTTCGACTGGGCGACCGCCATCAACCAACGCCGCAACAAAGAGGCCTGGAACCTCTGGTTCACTGGGCAAGGCTCCGGTCCGTCGGTGGGACCGTTCTCCGCGCTCAAGGACGTGGTCTCGCCCCAGAACAACCAGTTCGTCGCCGACCCGACGCTGGACAAACTGTTTGCGGAACTGGTTTCCGGAGAGAGCTTCGAGATCCGCAAGGCGACCTTCGGCAGATTCCAGGAACGTGTCTATGACCAGGTGCTGTTCCTGAAGTTCGGCGACCTGGTCCGCAAGCAGGCGGTGCGCGCCAACGTGAAGGGCTTCAAGCCGTACCGCATTCCGCGCCTGTGGAACGTGTGGACCGAAGGCTGATCGGCGCCGGGCGCGCATGATCGAGTTCGCGGTCCGGCGACTGCTGGTCGCCTTGCCGGTGCTCCTCTTAGTCAGCCTGATCGCCGCGTCGATCATGGAACTGGTCCCCGGCGACCCGGCCGCACTGATCGCCGGCCAGAATGCGAGCGACCTGGAGATTGCGGCGGTGCGCGAACAATTGGGGCTGAACCGCCCCTTCATCGCACGGCTCGGCAGCTGGTATCTCGACCTTGCCCGCGGCGACCTCGGCGACTCGATCCTGCTCAACCGCCCGGTCACGCAGGCTATCGCCGAGCGGGTGCCGGTGACCTTGGCACTGGCCGGATCCGCGCTGTTTCTGACCGTGGCTATCGGGCTTCCCTGCGGCGTGATCGCCGCGGTCCACGCCAACACGTGGATCGACCAGGCGGTGCTGACCTTCGCCCTGATTGGCGTCTCGGTTCCGAACTTCTGGCTCAGCCTGATGCTGATCGTGCTGTTCGGCGTCATGCTGGACTGGCTGCCCGCCGGTGGCTACATACCGTTTGCAGATGATGCGGTGGGCTGGGCCCGGAGCCTGATCCTGCCGGCGATCTCCCTGGCCCTGCTTCAGGTGGGACTGCTGGCGCGCATCACCCGGGCGACGATGCTGGAGGTGCTTCAGCAGGACTACGTGCGCACCGCACGGGCCAAGGGGCTGCCGGTCGTCCTGGTGATCGGCAAGCACGCCCTCAAGAATGTGCTGGTGCCGGTCATCACAGTGATCGGCATCAGCTTCGGGCTGCTGTTGTCGGGGTCGGTGGTCATCGAGACTGTCTATTCGCTGCCGGGAATGGGCCGGCTGCTGGCCAATGCGGTGTTCGGGCGCGACTATCCGCTTATTCAGGGGGGGCTGCTGGTGACGGCAGCCGTGCTCGTACTGCTGAACCTGCTGGTGGATCTGCTGTACGCGGTGGTCGACCCGAGAATCAGGTATGGTCGGCCCTGATTCGCCGGCGATGCCCGGAGGCCCGGCCGACAGGACCGGTGCGGTCGAAGTGGATCACGTGGATCACATGGACGAGATGGCCGGGATCGCGTCGCGCCCGCCGTCCCTGTCGCAGCGCCTGCGGCGGCATCGCCTCTTCATGACCGGGGCGGTGATCCTCGGCTTCATCCTCCTCCTTGCGGTCCTTGCAGACCTTATACAGATACTGCCACCGGAGAAGATGCAGGTGCGGCTGCGCTTCAGGACGCCCGACCTCCCCTACCCGCTGGGCACAGACAACTATGGCCGCGACATCTGGAGCCGCCTGGTGCATGGCGCCCGCCTGTCGCTCGCGATCGGTTTCGCGGTGGCATTGGTGACCGGTGTCGCAGGCACACTCATCGGCGTGGCGGCCGGCTACTTCAAGCGCCTGGATGGCCCGCTGATGCGGCTGATGGATGCGCTGATGGCCTTTCCCGCCATCCTGCTCGCCATCGCGATCGCCGCCGCGCTGGGACCCTCGGCAATCAACGCGGTGATCGCCCTTTCGGCGGTCTACACGCCGCGTACCGCCCGGATCGTGCGCTCCACCGTGCTGGTGGTCCGCGAGATGGACTACGTGCAGGCCGCCAGGGCCTGCGGCGCTCGCGACCTCTGGATCGTCTGGCGACATGTCCTGCCCAACAGCCTTGCGCCACTGCTGGTCCAACTGACCTTCATCTTCGCCTATGCGATCCTCGCCGAAGCGATCCTGAGCTTTCTCGGTGTCGGGCCTCCGCCGCCAGCGCCCACCTGGGGCAACATGATTGCCGAAGGCAAGGACTACCTCCGGGAAGCTCCGCACATCTGCCTCTTCCCCGGCATTGCGATCGCGCTGGTCTGCCTCGGCCTGAACCTGCTCGGCGACGGCCTGCGTGACGTCCTCGATCCACGCCTGCGAGTGCAGGTTGGCTGAGCTGCTTCGGATCGAGAACCTGCGCGTCGTCTTCGGCCCGGCGCGCCGTGAGCAAGTAGCGGTGGACGGCGTAAGTCTTTCGCTTTCGTCCGGCGAAGTTCTCGGCGTCGTCGGAGAGTCGGGCTGCGGCAAGAGCCTGACCGCCCTGTCGATCCTCAGGTTGATTCCCGATCCGCCCGGCCGTATCGCCGGCGGCAGAATCCTGCTGCGAGGGCAGGATCTTGCGTCTGCGAGCGAATCGGAAATGAACCGGATCCGCGGCAAGCAGATCTCGATGATATTCCAGGAGCCGATGACGGCTCTCAATCCGGTGATCCGGGTGGGCGAGCAGATTGCCGAAACGCTGCGCATCCACGAGGGAGCCAGCCGCGCCGAAGCCCGAGAACGCTCCCTGCACCTGCTGGAGCGGGTCGGCCTCAGCAATCCACGGCAGCGGCTCGACCAGTATCCGCACGAACTCTCGGGCGGCATGCGCCAGCGCGTCATGATCGCGATCGCACTCGCCTGCCGGCCGCAGATCCTGATCGCCGACGAGCCGACGACCGCCCTCGATGTCACCATACAGGCGCAGATCCTGCTGCTGCTGCGCGACCTGCAGCGCGAACTGGGGATGGCGGTGATGCTGATCACGCACGACCTGGGCGTGGTCGCGCAGGTGGTGGACCGCGTCGTGGTCATGTACGCGGGGCGGATCGTTGAAGAAGGCGCCGTCCAGGATGTGTTCGAGCGCCCCTCGCACCCCTACACGCGGCTGCTGCTTCAGAGCATTCCCTCGATCGACCGTCAGCAGGATCGCCTGCAGGCGATTCCCGGCATGGTGCCGAGCCTGTCCCGCCTTCCGCCGGGTTGCCGCTTCCATCCCCGCTGCCCTCAGGCGCGCGCGGCCTGCCGAGAGCAGGCGCCCGCCCTCTTCGAAGTAGGGATCCGGCACCAAGCCGCCTGCATCGCATTGAACGGCTACCGCCATGCCGGCTGAACACGCGCCGGTGCAACGCACGCCGGCTGCACACACGCCGGCTGCACCGGCAACCGAAGAGCCCCTGCTGCGGGTCCACGGCCTGGTCAAGCACTTCCCGATCATGCGCGGTGTCCTTCTGCCCCGGCCTGCAGGGGCCGTGCGGGCGGTCGACGGCATTGACTTCGACATCGCCGACGGCCAGA
>JACCRJ010000294.1 GCA_013813615.1 Lautropia sp.
ATCCTCGGCGGCGTCGGCAGCGTCGCCGGAGCGGTGGCCGGCGCGCTCCTGATCAGTCTGTGCGAGAACCTGGTGACGCTGGTGATTCCCGGCACCTACAAGCCGATGATCGCATTCGTGCTGTTGCTGCTGGTGCTGTTCTTCCGGCCGGCCGGCCTCTTCGCAGCCAGGCAATGAAATGCTGTCCTACCTCCAGTTCTTCATCACCGTCGCCGCGATCCTGTCCATAGCAACCCTGGGCCTGAATCTGCAGTGGGGCGTCTCGGGCCAATTCAACGCCGGCGTGGTCGGTTTCATCGCCGTGGGCGGTTACGCGCTCGCCATTCTGACGATTCCCTCGGCCGCGCATCTGCTCGTCAAACTCGAGTTGCCTTTCCTGGCGGGACTGGCGGGCAGCCTGGTCGTCTGCGCCTTGGTCGCGATACTGGTCGGACTGGCTACCTTGCGCCTGCGCAGCGACTATCTGGCGATTGCGACGTTCGGCATCGCGACCTCGATTCAGTTGCTCGCCAACAATCTGGAGCCGTTGACCGGCGGCTCGCGAGGCCTGGTGGGCATTCCGCGGCCCTTCGAATCGCTGGGTCAGCGCCAGTTCGCGCTGGCCTACCTCGCGATGGTATTGGCATTGCTGGCGGTGGTCGTGGCCGGCCTTCAAGCGCTGCTGCATTCGCCGTGGGGCCGCGTGCTGCGTGCACTGCGTGAAGACGAAGTGGCGTGCGCGGCGCTCGGCAAGGACATCGTGCGTTTCCGGTTGACTGCCTTCGTGCTCGGGGCGATGCTGATGGGGCTGTCCGGCGCGTTGTATGCCGGCTTCGTCGGCACCACGAGTCCCGGCGAATTCATGCCGATCCTGACGTTTCAGATCTGGGCCATGCTGATCGTCGGCGGCAGCGGCAGCAACTACGGCGCGGTTGCCGGCAGCTTCGTCGTCTGGGGGCTGTGGACATTTTCCGGCGTGTTCATCGTCTCGGTGCTGCCCCTGCAGTACCAGACTCAGGGCGGGGCGATACAGGCGATACTGGTGGGCCTGCTGCTCGTGCTGACGCTGCTGCTGCGCCCGCGCGGCATCCTCGGCGCGAAGCGGGCGATATGAGCAGGCTGGAATTGCATTGTCCCGATCCGCGGGCTTCAACTTCAAGGGGGGTGGTATGGGTATGTTCGGGAGACTGATCAGGGGCTTCTTCGTCGGCGCAGGGTTGCTGGTTGCGCTGCCGGCATTGGCGCAGCCGAACTGTCCCAAGCTGGGCGGCATCATTGCGCAGACCGGCTCGCAGGGCGCGGTCGGCAAGGTCATCGCCGACGCCGGGCGGCTGGCGGTGGACCAGGTGAACACGGCAGGTGGCGTCAAGGGCTGCCAGGTGGAGTTCGTGATCCGCGATGACACCAGCCAACCGTCGGTCGGCCTCGACGCAGCGCGTTACCTGGTCGACGTCCAGAAGGTCGCCGCGATCGTCGGGCTCGTCGGCAGCGGCACCGCACTGGCCGTCGTCAATTCGGTGTCGGTACCCAACCAGGTGCCGACCGTGGCCTGCTGCGCGGTAACCCCGGCATTGACGAAGATGGCGGAGGACGGCAAGACCGGCGGCTATTTCTTCCGCACCATCCCGACGGCGCGCACCACCGCGCTGGCCCATGCCCAGGCGGTGAAGGACAAGGGCTACAAGAAGACCGTCATCATGTACATCAACAACGACTTCGGCACCGGCGTGGCGCCGGATGCGAAGAAAGCGATCGAGAAGCTCGGCGGCAGCGTCGCCGGCCTGATCGCCTACAACGAGAACCAGCCTTCCTACCGCTCCGACGTCAGCAAGGCGCTGGCGCTGGAGCCGGATTCCCTGGTCCTGGTCGGTCTGTCGCAAGACGCCACCATCGTTCTGCGCGACTGGTTCTCCCTCGGCGGCACACAAAACGTGGTCCTGCACAACACGATGCGTTCGATGGATATCATCAAGGGGGTCGGCGAACGCTTCCTCGGCAAGGCGGTGGGGATCGACAACGGCCAGGCCTCCGGTCCTTCGGCCGACGCGTTCAGCAAGGCTTTCACGGCCGCCTACAACCGTCCTGCAGTAGGTCCGGGCCTGCATACCATGTACGACGCGGCGGTGGTGACCTTGCTGGCGATGCAGGCGGCGCCCACGCTGGAAGGGCCCGCGATTCGCGACGCGCTGCGTGCGGTGCAGGATCCGGACGGCCTCGAGATAGGCCCCGGCGTGGAGGAACTGAGAAAGGGGCTGGACGCGCTGAAGGCCGGCAGGAAGATCCGCTATGTCGGCGCAACCGGTGCCTTTCGCTTCGATAAGAACGGCGACGTGACCGGGCCGATGCTGATCTGGAAGGTGGTCGACGGCGCCATCGTCACCGAGAAGACCATCTCGCTGGAAGAAATGAATGAGCTGGAGAAGAAGGTCGGGCTATGAGCGTCGAAACGACGGCGCTTGCGCCGGGCTACACCATCTCGCGCGTCGCCAAGGGCAATTGGCAACTCGCAGCCAAGCATGGCGCACCGTACTCGCAGGACGACGCGATAGAGGACATGCGGCGTTTCGTGGAGTCCGGCATCAATGCCTTCGACTGCGCCGATCACTATGTCGGGGTCGAGGAAACGATCGGGCGGTTTCGTCGCCGCTATCCGGAGCTCGGCAAGCGCGTGCACGTCTCCACCAAGTACACCCCCGACCTCGGGTTGCTGCCGACGCTGAAGCGCAGCGATGTCGAGGCCGCCGTCGATACCTCGCTGCGCCGTCTTGGTGTCGAGCGGCTCGATCTGGTCCAGTTCCACTGGTGGGACTACGAGATCCCCGGCTGCGTTCAGGCGATGCAGTGGCTGCAGGATTTCCGGAAGGCCGGCAAGATCGCCCACCTCGGCACGACCAATTTCAACGTGACGCGGCTGCGGGAGGTGCTGGACGCGGGGGTGACGCTGCTTACCAACCAGCTGCAGTATTCCCTGCTCGACCTGCGTCCGGAAAATGGCATGGTGGCGCTCTGCCGGGAGAACGGCGTGCGCCTGTTCTGCTACGGCACGATCGCAGGCGGCTTTCTTTCCGGGAGGTGGCTGGGGCAGCCGTCGCCGACGCCGCCGTACGGCAACCGCAGCCTCATCAAGTACCGGCTGATCATCGAGGAGTTCGGCGGCTGGGAGGCGTTCCAGAAGCTGCTGCGGGTGGGGGCGCAGATTGCGAAAAAGCACGACAGCACGATCGCTGCGGTCGCCGCTCGATTCGTCCTGGACAAGCCGCAGGTCGCTGCCGTCCTGGTAGGAGCGCGCGATTCACGGCACCTGAGGGAAACCCTGGCAATCTTCCGGCTGGAACTCGACCCGGATGACCACCAGCGCCTGGACGCCATCACCAGCGAAGCACCGGGCCCGAAGGGTGACTGCTACGACCTCGAGCGCGACAAGGACAGCATCCACGCGAAGATCATGCACATGAACCAGAACATCGGCGGCGCGCCGGCGCACATCGACATGGCGCCGGACGTGACCAGCCTGCGCAAGGCGCAGTGAACCGGAGGACAGACCCATGGTTGACGACAGCACCAGCACCGTCGAAGGCGACGAGTTCGAACTGTACGACCTGCGGGTCGAGGTGGTGGAGTCCGAACGGCCGTTCGTGATGCACGCGAAGAAGGGGGACTACTTCGACGTCATCGGCGGCCGAGTCGTATTTCCCGAAGGCAATCCGAGCTTTTCCCTTTACGGGCTGCTGGCGGTGCTGCCTTTCATCCCGGCGAAGCAGCGCCCCACTCACCCGCACGACTGGATGACGACCGACAGCCTCATCGCCAGCACCGACCCGGCCTGCGGCGCGCGGTTCCGGATCACACGTCTGGCGCGTCGCAAACTGCATCATGCTGACTTCAGCGTCCTGCCGCTGGCCGGCGCCGAGGATGCCTGAGCGGCCCAGGCGAGTCGGCGTGATCGGCTGCGGCCGGATAGGCATGCCGGTCCTGCAGGCTTTGCATGACGGGCGCCTGCAGGGGTGGACGTTGACAGGCGTGTTTGCCCGGGAGAGCCGTGACCTTGGCGTTGTCCGTGCCACCGCAGACCTGGAGCAGTTCCTCGGTCAGTCGCCTGACCTGATCCTGGAGGCGGCCGGGCCCGCGGCACTGGCTTCGATCGGCGTGCGGGCCCTGTCGGTTGCTGATGTATGGACAGTGAGCGGCGCCGCGCTCGCCGATGACCGGCTCTACCGCGAACTTGACTCGGCGGGCAGCAGTAGCGGCCACCGGCTGCGCCTCGTCCCGGGTGCACTCGCTGGCCTCGATGGTGTAGCGATGGCATTCTTCGATCCGCACGCAAAGCTGCGGATCGATATCGATCTGCGGCCCGGGGAAGGTGGGACCGGGCGCATCTTCTCCGGCACGGCGCGGCAGGCAGCGGTGCAGTTCCCTGACGGCGTCAACGTCGCCGCGGCCGCGGCCTTGGCCGGTCCCGGTATGGACGACACCCGAGTC
>JACCRJ010000298.1 GCA_013813615.1 Lautropia sp.
CCGCGGTGCCCAGGAACAGGTGGCCGCGAGGTCCGAGGACAGTGCGCAAAGTCTCAAGAATGATCGATTGCGCTTCCCGGTCCAGGTAGATCAGCAGGTTCCGGCAGAGGACCAGGTCCAGCCGGGAGAACGGCGCGTCGTGCAGGATGTCGTGGGACGCGAAGAGAATGCTTTCCCGCAGGCTCTTGCCGACGCGGAAGCTGTCTTCCTCGGGATTGAAGAAAGTCCGCAACCTCGACGGCGTCACATCGCTGGCGATGGCGCCCGGATAGAGGCCGCTGCGCGCGACCGCAATCGCCCGCTCGTCGATGTCGGTTGCAAACACCTGAATCGCAGGCTGCGACGCGCCGGCTAGAAGCTCGTGCAGCAGGATGCCGACGGAGTAGGCTTCTTCTCCGGTGGCGCAGCCGACCACCCACACGCGGATCGGGTCGTCGGTACGGCGGCCCTGCAGCAGCCTGGGCAGTACGTTGTGCTCCAACGAAGCCATCGCAGCCGGATCGCGGAAGAAGCTGGTGACGCTGATGAGCAGGTCCTGAAGCAGTGGCGCCGTCTCGCCGACATGGTCCCGCAGGTAATCGCGGTAGGCGGGCAGGTCCGGCAAACCTGTCACCTGGAGCCTGCGTCGGAGTCGGCGCAGTACCGTCGCGCGCTTGTAGTGGCTGATGTCATGACGGGTCCTTGACCGCAGCAGTTCCACGATCTCCGAGAGCGCCTGCTCGTCGGAAGGCGAGGTCGCGAGAGTCAGGGGGGTAGCGCCAGACGGGCCCTCCGCCCCTCCGGCGGCTTGCCCGGGTGGAATCTGCAGGCGCCTCGCGTTCTCCCAAAGCCGTGCGAGGCAGCCGGGAATGTCGTTTACCGGCAGGGTGAGGTCGACTGCGCCGCTCGCAATGGCGGCGCGGGGCATGCCGGCATGGTCAGCGTCCTCCGGCGCCTGGGCGATCGTGACGCCACCCTGCTCGCGGATATAGGACAGTCCGACAGCGCCATCCGAACCGGTGCCGGAAAGCACCACGCCGACCGTGCGGCACTGGTAGGCGTCGGCAAGGGTACGGAAGAAGCGATCAATCGACGTTTCCGAGCCTGGATGGGTAGCGGGACTGGCGCGCAGCGAAAGACCGTCCGCAAACGTTTCGTGCCGGCTCGGGACCAGGTAGAGGTGGTTTGATTGGAGTTCCGCCGACGCCGTCAGTTTCAGGACCGGCATCGACGTTCCACGCTCGAGGATCGGCAGGGCGCTCTCCGCATCCTTCGCCGGCAGGTGCAGGACGACAACCAGGGCGAACCCACAGTCCGGTGGCAGGTGGTCCAACAACCCGAGCAGCGCACTCAGACCACCCGCAGAAGCGCCGATTCCAACTACTGGAAAGGACGGCAGGTGTGTCGCCACAGGATCCTGGTGCGTAGTCGTTTCGGGCAAGCCGTTACCTCACCAAAGCAAATCCATGCGGCCCTGGCGGGCTCACGTTGTTGTTATTGAACCGAGTCGTAGGGGACCGCAAAACTTGTGCCCACGCGTGGCGCGGGAATTCGTCGCGCGGTCAGGTCGACCGCATCTGTCGCGGCAGCCAGGTCACGAGTTCCGGTACGGCGTAGATCAGCAGAATCCCGACGATCATCATCGCGAACATCGGGAAGGCCGCGGCGGCGATCCAGGGCAGCTGGCGATTCGTCATGCCCTGAAGTACGAACAGGTTGAAGCCGACAGGCGGTGTGATCTGAGCCATTTCGACAACGAAGACGACAAAGATTCCGAACCAGAGCAGATCGATGCCGGCGTTGTTGATGGTCGGCAGCAGCACGCCCATCGTGAGCAGAACCATCGAGATGCCGTCGAGGAAACAGCCGAGAAGAATGAAAAAGGCGGCGATCGCAACGATCAGCCAGAAGTTGGAAAGCCCGAGCGAGCCGATCCACTCGGCCAGGTGCCGCGGCAGACCCAGGTAGCCCATCGAAAGCGTCAGGAATGCGGCCCCGGCTAGGATCAGGGCGATCATGCAGTACAGCCGGGTCGCGCCGAAGAGGGATTCCTTGAACGTGCGCCAGTCCAGGCTTCCCTGGGCGGAGGAAATCACCAGGGAGCCGACCACACCGATGGCGGCCGCCTCGGTGGCGGTTGCGATGCCGCTGTAGATGGAACCCAGAACTCCCAGGATCAGCAGTACGACCGGTATCAGGCTCGACGACGCCCGGATCCTCTCGCGGAACGTCAGCGACCGGTCGGCCGGCGGGATCTGCCCCGGGTTGAGCAGCGACCAGCCGACCGTGTAGCCCATGAACAGCACGGCGAGCAGGATTCCCGGGATCACCCCGGCGATGAACAGCTGCGAGATCGAGACGTCCGCGCTGACGCCGTAGACAATCATGATGATCGACGGCGGAATCAGCAGGCCGAGCGTACCGGCGCCGGCAAGGGTGGCTACGGTCATCTTCTCGGGATAGCCGCGCCGGGCGAGTTCCGGCAGCGTCATTTTCCCGATGGTGGCGCAGGTGGCGGCAGACGAGCCGGAGACTGCCGCGAAAATGGCGCAGCCGATGATGTTGGTGTGAAGCAGTCGTCCGGGCAGCCGGTTCATCCAGGGCGCGAGGCCATGGAACATGTCCTGCGAGAGCCGGGTGCGAAACAGGATTTCGCCCATCCAGATGAAGAGCGGCAGCGCCGTCAGAGTCCAGCTCGATGCGGTACCCCAGATTGTCACCGCCATCGCATCGCCTGCCGGTCGGGCGGAAAACAGTTGCATGGCTATCCAGGCGACACCGGAGAGGGTCAAGCCGATCCACACGCCGGTACCCAGCAGTGCGAACAGCGACACGACCAGCAGCGCCATGATCCACAAGTCGCTCATCGGCTACTCGCTGCGCACGCCATGCGCCGGCGCGACCGGAGGCACGCGACGGCCGCTCAGTTCGAGGACGAGTTCGTCGACCAGCGCGATCAGCAGGATGATGATGCCGGCCGCCATGCCGAGCTGGGGAATCCAGAGCGGAGTGGCGTCGTTCGACGTTGAAATGTCGTGGAACAGGTGCGATTGCCAGACCAGGCGTGCGCTGTAGTACGCCATCACGCCGGCCAGCCCCGCCGCGATCACCAGGCTCCAGACCTCCAGTGCACGGCGGGCGCCTCCGCGCAGCGCCTGCAGCAGCAAGGTGACACGGATGTGCTCGTTCCGCCGGAAGGTGTGGGCCAGCGCCATGAAGCCGGTGCCGGCCATCAGGTAGCCGGCGTAGGCGTCGGTACCGGGGACGTAGAAGCTGAACTGGCGGCCGAGGATGCCGACCAGCACCATCGCCAGCACCCCGATCATCATCAGGGCCGCAAGCCAGGCTGCTGCCCCGTACAGCGCGTTCAACGCAGCGCGCAACCGCTCAGCCCCGCCGCGTCGTGCTCGTGCTGCGGCCGGAAGCAGGCCTACTTCCGGTAGGCATCGACCACGGCTTTACCTTCGCTGCCTGCCTTCTTCAGCCAGTCCTGCAGCAGCGTCTCCCCGATCTTCTGCAGTTCGCCCTTGAAGGCGGGGCTCGGCGTCTCGATGCTCATGCCCTTGCTCTTCAGCTGATCCAGGTACCAGCCGTTCTTTTCCGCGGAGAGCGCCCAGCCGCGCTCCTCGGCGTCCGCGGAAGCCTTCAGCAGCGCATCCTGGGTTGTCTTGTCCAATGAGGTGAATGCCGCCCGGTTGGCGACGATCGCGTTCTTCGGCAACCAGGCCTGCGTGTCGTAGAAGTACTTCACATGCTCGTAGGTCTTGGAGTCGAAGCCCGTCGAGCCGGAGGACATGTAGGAATCCACCACCCCGGTGGCGAGCGCCTGCGTGAGCTCCGCTGCCTGGATCGTGATCGGCTGGGCACCCACCAGCTCCGCGATGCGCGCGGTCGCCGGACTGTAGGCGCGCCACTTCAGTCCTTTCATGTCCGCCACTCCGGACAGCTGCTTCTTCGCATAGATGCCCTGCGGTGGCCACGGCACTGTGTACAGGAGCATCATGCCCTGCTCAGCCAGCTTCTTCTCCAGCGCAGGCTTCTGGGTCTCGTAGAGCTTGCGGGCGGAAGCGTAGCTGTCGGCAAGAAAGGGAATGCCGTCGACACCGAAAAGCGGCCATTCGTTCTCGAAGTTCACCATCAGGAATTCGCCGGCCTGCGCCTGGTTGCCCTGGACTGCGCGCTTGATCTCCGGTGCCTTGAAGAGCGATGCGTTGGCATGCAAGGTGATCTTCAGCTTGCCTGCGCTGGCCTTCTCCACGTCCGCGACGAACTGGGCGAGGTTTTCAGTGTGGAAGTTGGAGGCTGGATAGGCCGTCGGCAGGTCCCACCTCGCCTGCGCATAGGCGCCGCCGGTGAAGAGCGCGGCAATCGTCGCTGTTGCGAGGAACAGGAGGGGAAGCTTCATGAGAGCGGGCTCCGCAGAAGTGGGCGTATCCGGACCTGGACAGGCCGCGGCAGTTGCGTGCATAGCAGCAAAAGTGCGTGAAGCGTAGTGGAGGATTCGACTCCTTGTCAACGGATTCCACCCGGTCCCGCCAGAGACAGCCCTCCTAGGGAGGCGCCACGCTGAAGCCCTGTCAACGGAGCGGTTGGTCGACCGGGATCGGTGCAGGAGCCAATTCGGACCGCGCATGCCGGATCACCTGCCAGGAAGAGGAGAGCGCCAGCATTCCCATGACTGCCGCCACCACCAGGTCGGGCCAGCCCGTTCCGGTACCGAAGACGCCGACGGCGGCAAGCAGGACTGCCAGGTTGCCGAGGGCGTCGTTGCGGGTGCAGAGCCAAACGCTGCGCATGTTGCTGTCGCCGGAGCGGTAGCGGTACAGCAGGACGGCGACACCGACATTGGCCGCGAGGGCGAGGCTGCCGACCAGCCCCATGGCGCCGGCGTCGGGGATGGTTCCGGCGAACGCATGCCACACGGTGCTGCCGACCACCCAGAAACCGAAGAGGCCCATCGACCAGGCCTTGATCATCGAGGCCCGGGCACGTACGGTCAAGGTCATACCGAGGACCCAGAGGCTGATGCCATAGTTGGCCGCGTCGCCCAGAAAGTCGAGCGAGTCCGCCAGCAGCGACATCGAGCCTGCGGTCACGCCGGCGCCGACCTCGATGAAGAACATGGCGGCGTTGACCGCCAGCGCGATCCACAGGATCTTCCGGTAGCCCGGCGGCTGTCCCGTGTCCGGTTCAGGATGATGACAGCAATGCGCGCTCAAGTTGACGTCTCCGCAAGAGGACCGGGATGGTGCACGAAACCGAAAGGCGTCCGCGGCGCTTTCCGACGTTGCACGATAATGAACCCTCTAGCCCCTGCAAGGTCAAGCGGGGCTCCACCTGGAGTTACCCGTGCGTCTAAAAGGCTGCCTCGTCTCTTTCCGTGCCGCTCGCGCCCGCCCGGCGGCCGGGCGCCTCCTGCCCGGCGCGGGCTGTTGCCTGCTGCTGGTCGCGTGCCTGGGGCTGCCGGCAGGCGCAGCCCGTGCTGCGGACGCTGCCGCTGGAGCCGAGCCTGCCGCCGCCGAGGAAGCAGAAATTGACGCGAGCCTGGTAATCGCCGGCCAGCAGATCGGCGCGCGAGCGTCGGCCACCGGCCGCCGGCAGCGGGGACTGAATGCGCGAGCGGACGTGGAGGGGACGATCCCTGTGCTCAGGATCGGTGGGGGCCACGGGAGCCTGGTCGGGCACCTGCGCTCCGGCGTCGGGACGGGCGTCACGACCCGGCAGATCCATAGCGGGAGCGTCAACAACCTGGGGTTCGACAGCGACAAAGGCGTGGACGACCACTACGGCATCGTTGCCGAGGCCTATTACCAGCACCTGCACCCGCTGGGTGGCTCGACCGGCGGGTCGGAACGCAGCGGCGCGGGCGGCAGCCACCTTGCGCTGGCGGTCGGCAAGTTCGACATGTTCAACTTCTTTGACCGCAACGAGGCAGCGGACGATGAAGCCCGGGCGTTCCTGAACGAGTCGTTCGTGCACAACCCGATGCTCGGCGCCGGCGGCGACGGGGCCGGCGACGAGTTCGGCTTCTCGCCCGGGCTGCGCACAGCGTATTTCAACGGGACCGGCAGCCGCCACGGGTGGGGCGTCTCACTGGGATTGCTCGGGGCAGGGGAGGAGGCGAGGACCAGCCGCCTTCCCCGCAGGCCGATGGTGTTCCTGCAGGCGGACCTGACGACACAGGGAGCCGGCGGCGACACCGTCGGCACGGTACGCCTCTATGCGTGGCGCAACCGCCTCGCAGAAGACTTCGACGGCGAACCCGCCGTGCATGACGGTTGGGGCGTGTCCGTGGATCATCGGATCGGCAACTGGGTCACCGTATTGGGGCGCTACGGCAGGCGGACGCGCGGCGCCGGATTCTTCGATCGCGCCCTGACCGCCGGTGTCGTCGCTTCGGGACAGGCATGGGGCCGGGCGGACGACAGCTTGGGGTTCGCAGTCGGCGGGCTATCCACCGACAGCACCTACCGGCGCGCCACAGCGGCGGGAGCGCCTCCGGGGGCGGGCGCTTCCGGCACCGAACGGGTGCTGGAAGTCTTTTATCGCTTCGCGTTTGGAAAGTCGGTGGAGGTCACACCGGATTTCCAGTACATCCACCGACCTGCGGGCGACCCTTCCGGTGCGCCGGTCCGTGCGGTGGCGATCAGGTTCCGCTTCAGCCACTGACGCTGCCTTGGCCGGAGGGCTGCGCCCATCCGCAGGCGAGGCTCGCCCGGCCGCAGGCGAAACCGTGCCGGCGCACTGTCCAACATGGTCGGTGCGCGGCACAATCATTGCTGGCTCCACCTTGTCACCCGGTGACGCATCTCACCAGGCTAAACAAACCACCACGCTTCTATCGCTTCAAGCATGCACCAGATCGGGCAGTACGCCCGCCATCCAGCGCGCCCAACTTACTTCAAAGGGATCCCCATGGCGACTTCCAAGAATCCTCCATCAGTTCCGACCGGCAACCCTCGCTCGCAGGGCCTCGGCTCCGGCGATGCCGCCCTTTCCGGCAGCATGCCGGCGCCCAGATCCGCGTCGAAATCGAAAGAGAAGTCCAGGCCGCCGGAAGGCAAGCCCGCCGAAGCGAAACCCGCCGAAGCGAAACCCGCCGGAGCGGGTTCCGCAGACAGCGCCCGCTCCGCAGCCGGCGTGGGACAGGCGGCCGGCACCACGTCAGCACCCGCAGGCGCACGGCTATCCGACGCGGAGCGCCAGCGGCGCATCGCCGAAGCCGCCTACCGCAAGGCGCAAGAGCGCGGCTTCAGCGGGGGCCGGCAACTGGACGACTGGCTGGACGCCGAACGCGAACTCGACGAGGGCGAAGGCCGCCAGGGTTGAAGTAGGGGGCCGCCTGCCTGCCGAAGCGGCGGCTCGTGCGTCCGGCTCATTGGCGGTTTCCCTAACTCGCGCCCCTGGAAGGAGGTGCGGGTTATCCCGGCCTCAGGCCGTTCCTGAAGCTTCATGGCCTCCGCAACTCCCTGAAAACCCAGCATTGGCGCGGATCTTCGGACTTGCCCGGTATTCGTGCCGGCCGCCGAGACGTCGCGAGGCCGCCACCTGCTCCGGGAGTCGCGCTTGTACCCAAGTGAGGGAACGAGTGAGAATACGGTTCCCTGAGCGCTGACGCTTTTTCGGTCAGGATCAAAATCCATACCCTGGAGACAAGACACAATGAGTGAGATCAAGAACCCGCGCCGCTCGATACTGAAAGGCGCGGCCCTGGCCGCAGGCGCTGTCTCGGTGCCGATGGTCGGCAAGGCGCAGAGCGCCACGACCTTCCGTTTCCAGAGCACCTGGCCCGCAAAGGACATCTTCCACGAGTACGCCAACGACTTCGCCAAGAAGGTCAACGACATGGCCAGCGGCCGGTTGAAGATCGAGGTGCTGCCCGCTGGTGCTGTCGTGCCGGCGTTCCAGCTGCTCGACGCCGTCGCCAAGGGCACGCTCGACGGCGGCCATGGCGTCGTCGCCTACTGGTATGGCAAGAATCCGGCGGTGGCTTTGTGGGGTTCAGGCCCCGCCTACGGCATGGACCCGAACATGGTGCTGTCGTGGCACTACTATGGCGGCGGCAAACAGCTGCTGGAGGACGTCTACAAGGAACTGAACCTGCCGGTGCAGTCATTCCTTTATGGTCCGATGCCGACCCAGCCACTGGGCTGGTTCAAGAAGCCGGTGTCCAAGGTCGAGGACATGAAAGGACTGAAGTTCAGGACAGTCGGCCTGGCTGTGGATATTTTCACCGAAATGGGCGTGGCGGTGAATCCATTGCCGGGCGGCGAGATCGTCCCCGCGCTGGACCGGGGCCTGCTGGATGCGGCCGAGTTCAACAATGCCACCAGCGACCGCTTGCTCGGGTTTCCGGATGTCGCGAAGAACTGCATGCTGCAGAGCTTTCACCAGTCGGGCGAACAGTTCGAGATCCTGTTCAACAAGCCCAAGTACGACGCGCTGCCGGCAGACCTGAAGTCGATCATCGACTTCGCGGTGCAGGCCTCCTCCGCAGACATGAGCTGGAAGGCGATCGATCGTTATTCCAAAGACTATATCGAGATGCGCGAGAAGCAGAACGT
>JACCRJ010000303.1 GCA_013813615.1 Lautropia sp.
TGCGGCGTGCTTCCGTCCGGATGGATGCCGACCTGGCCGGCAATGTACAGCCACTCCCCCGCAGCGGGCGCGACCACGCCATGGCTGTAGGTGCCGACCGGCTTGGCGATCGACGGCGGGTTGAGCCGGGTCAGTCCGATCGCGGCCGTTCCCGGTGTGCCCGCTCCCTTCGGTTTCGGTCCCATCGATTCCTTCTCCATGCTGTTCCGTTCCGGTTGCCGTCAGCGCTTCACAGCCGCCGGCGCCGCGACGGCATCAGCGGCGATCGCGTCGACGTTGCCGGGGGACGAATCGTCGATCTCGGGAATTTGCGGAATCGTCACACCGTATTGGCCGACGTCGTCCCGGATCTTGCTCACGCCGCGACGGATGATGTTGATCTCGTCATCCGGATGGGTCGCGCCCAGGCCGTATTCCGCGGCCAGCGTGCGGTTCCTGCCGGAGCGTTCGCGCTCGTCGGCCGGCAGGTTCACGACGGCATACACGCCGTTGAGCAGGCTGCCGCGCAGCTTCTTGGCGAACTTCACCCCGATGACGGTCTTCTCCTCTTCGCTCAAGTCCTTGAAGAACCGCCGCATGATGATCCGGCCGAACTGGATGTGCCGGGCCTCGTCGCGCAAGACCAGCCGGCAGGATTCCTTGATCGACTCGAAGCGGGCGTTCTCATAACGGGCCTGAAGCAATTCCCCGGACAACTGCTCGAACAGCGTGTTCACCGACAAGCCGGCGAAAAAGCTCATGGCCTTCTCGTCCTTCTCGTCGTGAAAGCGCGGGATGATCTGCCGGAAGTAGTCCGCGCGAGGTGTGGGCTCGTACCCGCCGAGCGCGTCAGCGATCCGGAAGCTTACCTCGTGATGGCGAAACTCCTCGGCGATGAAATTGGTGATGTGCTGCTTGATCTCGAAGGGCTGGTGCAGGAAGATCGCCTCACGCAGGCGTTCGGCGCCGTAGGGCGTGGCACCGTGCTCCATCCAGGCCCGCAGGCTCCACCACTCCGCACCGGCAGCCCGCACCTCCGGCGGCAGGTCCGCCCGCTTCAGATCACTATAATCGATGTCGGCAGCCGGGTTCCATGCGAGTTCCCGAGCCTGCTCGCACAGGCGCCAGACCTCCGGGTACGCCACATTCGACACCACCGGATAGGGATTGGGGACGGGAACCAGTTCTTCCAGCATCGACGCTTGCATTTTTCGTCCTCCGAACATTTGTTCGTAAACTAGACTGCCAGCCCCCGGCTCCCATGTCAAGCAAACCGGCTTTAAAAGACGGATCGACCGCAACGCGCACCGAACATCTGGAGTCGCTGGAGCGCGGCCTTCGGGTGCTCGCCTTGTTCGGCATCGACGGCGTGCACGCGTTCACGATGACCGAAGTCGCCGAGCGGCTCGATATCACCCGCGCGAGCGCGCTGAGGATTCTCGGCACGCTCGAGCGCCTCGGCTTCGTGCATGCCGACGGACGCAGCTATCGGCTGGGCGTCCGGGTGCTCGGCCTAGGATATGCCTTTCTCTCGTCGCTCGGGTTCGTCACGGTTGCGCGGCCGGTGGTGGAGGCGCTGGTCAGTGACACCGGTGAAACCTGCTCGATTGGCGTGCTGGACAAGGACGAGGTGGTGTACGTCGTCCGCGTGGAAGCCAGACGTATCGTGCGCATCGACCTCAGCGTCGGCAGCCGCCTGCCCGCCTACCTCAACTCGATGGGCCGGCTGCTGCTGGGAGCATTACCCGACCGCGAGCTCGATGCCTACCTGTCTGCGGTCCAACCCACCGCGGTTACCAGCCGCACGGTGACCGACCGCGAGGAACTGCGTCGGCGGATCCTGACAACGCGCCGCAGCGGCTGGTGCTACATCAACGGCGAGGTGGAATCACGGGTCGCCGGACTGTCGGTACCGCTGCGGGACCGCGAAGGCGGCGTCGTCGCAGCGCTCAACATCACGCTGATGCGACACCCGCCCGTCCGGGGCGAGATCGCAGGCAAGCTCGTACCCCGGCTACAGGCATCGGCTCGGGAGATCGAGCAGATCCTGCATTGCGGCCTGCCGGTGCGCTGAGGGACCGACTAGGCCTCGGTGCACTATTGGGACACAGCTATCCGACATCTCGGACATACCATGAACACGCGCACCCATGTTGGTCCGCTGCTCCCCTGATGGCTGACGTCCTGAAGACGTGTAACGGCCGGGTCGGCCATGTGCCAAGGGACATCAACCAGTCGTGGGCGATAGCTACTGCCGCCGTCATTGGCGATGACACGCGATGCCGACGCGTTAACTGGGGTCCATGCCGTTCGCCTTGATCACCGCTGACGCCTCCGGTGTACGGAGAAAATCAATCAGCGCCTTGGAAGTTTTGGTATCGCTTGTTCCGAATACGATTGCGGCCGAAAAAACGGTGGTGCTCTGTAGATCGCCTGGCAATGGCCCGACGATTTCGATGCCGGGGACCGAAAAGAGCAATTGGTACTGAATGACTCCGATTTCCGCCTCGCCGTTCGCAACTAGAACTCCAACCGCACCGGACTTGGGGGCAAAGACCGTTTTAGATTTCATCTCGTTAGCGATCCCCAGGCGATCGAGCACCTTGGCGAAATGAATACCGCTCGCGCCGCCATCCGCCGGGTTGAGGTAGGTCACTGATTTTGCCGCAAGCAAGGCGCGCTTCAATGCGTCTGGCGACGCGATATCCGGCTTGGGTGCACCCTTGCGAACGGCCACGCTGATTCCAGTGCTGGCCAGAGCCACGATGCTGTCTGGGGCAACTCTGCCGGTCTTTGCCAAGTCGGCGATTCCCTGCTGGACAGCAATCACCACGTCATTGGCTTCACCGCTCTGAATGCGCTTGATCGTCGCCCCCCCGGTCGCAAATGTGATTGCCAGCTTATGTCCTGCAGCTCGCTCGAACATTAAACTGAGATCCTGCATGAC
>JACCRJ010000308.1 GCA_013813615.1 Lautropia sp.
GGCCCCGACTGCACCTGGCTCTGCTGCGGCGGCTGCGTCTGCTGTGGCGGAACCTGCTGCTGCGCGGGCTGCGGGGGCTGGAACTGGGGTTGCAGGGGTAACGGCGCCGGAGCAGGCGGTGGCAGAGGCGGGGGCGGGGCAACCGGACGCGCTGCGACGGGTGGCGTGATGCTGCTGTCGCTGGATCGCCGCAGCTTGCCCACGCCGCTCGAAAGCACATCCATCGACGCCCGTTCGGGTGACTTGAGTTCGATCAGCCGGCCGCGCTGGTTGAGAACGACCTTGTCGAGGCCGACCGATTTGACCGTGGTGCCATCGGTGACACTGTCGTCGACGCTGTAGGCCGCTCCCGGTTTGCCGTCGATCGACAGGATGACGACGCCGTTGGGGCCGGCTTCGGCAATGCCGCTGACCTGGATGTTGCTGGACGGCGCCGGCGCCCCGGCGGCAACTGCATTCGGCGAACCGAAGAGGACCACAGCGGGGGCGAGGTTAGGGGCCGCGGCGCCGTCGCCGATCGATGCACTTGGCGCGATCGCCGGACGTGGGGCGAGGATCTGCAGCGCCCAGTATGAGCAAATTGCAACCAGCAGAAGGAACAGGAGTAATGTCAACAGCCTGGCGGCCGTCAGTGGTCTCCGCATTGAGATGTCGCTTCGTGGGAGAAAATTCAACTGCTATGATACTAGGTTGACAGCGATGCCTCGGGATTTGCTTGAATAGCACGATAGATACAACGCAGCAGCGAACGCAACAGCGAACGCAGCAGCGAACGCAACAGCGACCGCCACTCTGGCAGCCACAGCGCTCGCTTTGCAACCGGAATTCCGGGACGCAGCCGGTGCGGCAGCGTGTGAACCTTCAGCAGCTGCAACGCGCGCGGGGACCTGCTGCATGCGGCTTCACGCTCATCGAGTTGATGGTCGTCATCATGATCCTCGGCGTGCTGGCCGCATTGATCGTGCCGCGCGTGATGACGCGTCCGGACGAGGCAAGGGCGATCGCCGCGCGTCAGGACATCGCCCAGATCATGCAGCAGCTTCGCCTGTACCGGCTGGACAACTCCCGCTATCCGACCAGCGAACAGGGCATCGAGGCGCTGGTGACGCGGCCATCGAGCGGACCTGCGCCGACCAACTGGAAGTCGTACCTGGACAAGGTGCCAGTCGATCCCTGGGGCAAACCTTATCAGTACCTGAACCCCGGCATTCGCGGAGAGATCGATGTCTTCTCGCTCGGGGCGGACGGGCAGACCGGCGGGGCCGGTGCAGACGCCGACATCGGCAACTGGGATCTCTAGGAGCCTGTCGGGGTTGGGCAAGGGGGCGCGGCAGACCGCCCGGCGCGCCGGGGCGGGCGTCGAAGCCTGGCCTGGTTCAGGCGGCCATCGCCGCAAGGCGGGCTTCACCCTTATCGAGTTGCTGGTGGCCATGGTCATCGCCGCTGTCATCATTTCGATGGTGGCCATCTCAGGCACCCAGAGTCCGGCGCGTGCGCTGCAGATGGATGCGGACCGGCTGGCGCAACTGCTTGCACTCGCGCGCGAAGAAGCGCAGGTGAGGGGGTCGCCCATCCGCTTCGAGACCGACGGCAACAATTACCAGTTCGCCGTCTTCAGGGATTCCCAATGGCGCCTGGTCGACGACGACACGTATCTGAGGCCACGGCGCTGGGACCTGCGTACGGAGGTCCAGGTGCGGCGGGCAGACGGCGCGCGATTCCTGGAGTTCGGCCGCGACCTCGTGGAAGCGCCTTACGTGGTGCGGCTGTTGCGAGGCGACATGGTTGCGGAGATCTCCGCCAATGGACTGGGCAGCTTTGAAGTCCTCCAGCCCTGATCACCGCCTGGTCCAAGGAGGCGCCCGTGGCTTCACGCTGGTGGAGATCCTGGTTGCGCTCACCATCGTGGCCATTGCGCTGATGGCTTCCATCCGCGCGGTCGGATCGCTTACGCAGAGCGCCAGCGACCTGCGCAGCCGCACCCTGGCGCAGTGGAGCGCTGAGAACCGCCTCTCGCAGATACGCGTGCAGCGCGAGTACCCGCCAGTCGGCCGACGCAGTTTCGACTGCAGCCAGGGCGACCTGCCGTTGCAGTGCCAGGAGGACGTGTTCGCCACGCCGAATGTGAGCTTTCGCCGGATCGAGATCCAGGTGTTCGACGTCCAGGGCGGCGGCAGCGTGGGCGTCGGTGGTGCCAGCACCGGCGGGCGGCTTGCGCGGCTGATCGGCTTTGCCACCAATCTCCGATGAGGCGCAAGACGGTGACCGCACCTTTCCGGATACCCACCCGCGGGCGCGCGGCAGCGCAGGGCTTCACCCTCATCGAGTTGCTGGTTGCCTGCGCGTTGATGGCGGTGCTTGCGTTGCTGAGTTGGCGTGGCCTGGATACGATCATCCAGACCCGGGAGCGTCTGGTGGTCGCGTCGGACGAACTGCGCTCGTTGACGCTGGCCTTCTCGCAGATGGACGAGGACCTCCTCAAGTCGTGGCCGGTGACCCTGCTGAAATTGAACGAGTCGCACCTGCGGGTGGCGGTGTCAGGCGAGCGCAATGCGCAGTCGCTTCACCTTATCCGCGAAGTCAATCGCAGCGGCTTTCCCACTCGGGTGCAGCGCGTCGTCTACGAAGTGCGCAACGGGCAGCTGGCGCGCGGGTTCAGCGAGTACGGCCGGGCGGAGCCCGGCAG
>JACCRJ010000314.1 GCA_013813615.1 Lautropia sp.
CTTGATCTCGATGACGCGCTTCTCGGTGAACAACCCCGCATCGATGATCCGGAACGCCTCCCCCAGCAAACCCTCCACATCCTGCCGCACCATCAATACCGGAAGGCCCAGCACGCTCGCGAAAGGATCCCAGTCGTAGCAACCAACCGCGCAGCGCTCCAGTTCCGAGGCGGGCAGCGTTTTGAGGAAGCGCACCACCCCCTCCAGTGCGATCGTCGAGTTGATGAAGAGCGCGCGCGGTAGTCCGCCAAGCCGCTTGTACAGCTTGCACACGGCGGCCTCGGCAAGGTCTCCTTCGTAGCCGCAGGCGTCGATCTGAGCCTCGTCGATTTCGCCGAAGCGCGCCTTCACCGCGTCGGCGAAGCCCTCCATCCGCCTGCGCGTGGCATGGTCGCCGGCGATCCCGCCAAGGAAGTAGGGCTTGTTGCGAAGTCGGGCGCGGGCAGGAAGGGATCGATCGATGAGCGCTGTCGCGAGCTGCTGCGCCCCCCAGTAGTTGTCGCTGATGACCGAGGTTGCCTTCGTGCCCGGAAGGTCGACGTTGACGTGCGCGATGCCGTGGCTGCTGCAGAGGCGGCTGACCGAGTCAGGGTCGGTTGCGCCGGCGACGACCAGGTATTCGATCCGGTAGGAGATCAGGGTGTCGACGGTCTCGAGCTCGAGCGTGGGATCGCGCAGCGTGCTGACGACCAGCGGATACCAGTGGCGCTCGCGCGCGAGCCGCTCGAAGACCTCCGACATCCGGCCGAAATAGCGGTTGTCGTGCATGGGGAGGATCATGCCGATCAGGCCGGAGCGTCGTTTGCGCAGGCCGCTGGCCTGGCGGTTGACGTTGTACTTGTGCTGGGCTGCCAGGCGCTGGACCTTCTGCGCGGTCGCCTCGGCGATGCGGCGCTGCCGCCAGTTGCCGTTGAGCACGGCGCTCACGGTCGAAGCCGACACGTCGGCCAGTGCGGCCAGGTCGTAGATGGTGGATCCTCGCTTCTTCATGGAGGCCGGCTTATCCCTTTGCGGCTTGAATCATAGCGCCTGAACTGCCTCTTGCATCGCCGAAGGCCGAATGGCACAATCGATTGTGCAAAAGCGCCTTCTTGCTTCTTTTCTTTCTTACGACGGGCAGGATGGAAAAGGCGCCATAAATGACCATGAACGCGCAGTCGCCGGCGGTGCCGCGCGACGATCGAGGAGACAAGGCGCATGACCACGGGCGACGAACTGCCTGACTATCGCTTCAGGGGCAGCATCGGCAACACCTGGAACGAATCCGAGCCCTGGTGGCCGCCGGTAACCAAGCCTGTGGAGGACGCGCCCAACGTGGTGGTGGTGCTGTTCGACGACGTCGGCTTCGCGAGCTTCGGCTGCTACGGCGCCGCGATCGAGACGCCGACGATCGACCGACTCGCGCAGCAGGGCCTGCGCTACAACAACCTGCATGTGACGCCGCTGTGCTCGCCCACCCGGGCCTGCCTGCTCACCGGGCGCAACCATCATAGCGTCGGAATGGCGTTCCTCGCCAATGCCGACAGCGGTTTTCCGAACTCGCGCGGCCATATCGGCAAGCAGGCCGGTACGGTGGCCGAGATCCTCCGGTCGTCCGGCTACAGCACCATGTGCGTCGGAAAATGGCACGTGGCGCCGATCGACCAGACCAGCGCGGCGGGGCCGTACGACCAGTGGCCACTGGGTCGCGGCTTCGAGCGCTTCTACGGCTTTCTCGATGCCCTGACGGACCATTTCTATCCGGACCTGGTGTACGACAACCATCGCATCGAGCCGCCTGCCACGCCGCAGGAGGGCTACCACCTGACCACCGACCTGGTGGACCATGCGATCGGCTTCGTGCGCGACCAGGTCTGCACCACGAGCAACAAGCCCTTCTTCCTCTATGTGCCGCTCGGCGCCGCGCACTGCCCGCATCAGGCGCCGGAGGCGTTCCTGAAGAAGTATCGGGGCCGCTTCGACGCCGGCTGGGACGAGGTTCGCAAGCAGTGCTACGAGCGCCAGCTCGATCTCGGCATCATTCCGCCGGGCACCGTGCTCGCGCCGCGCAATCCCGGTGTACCGGCCTGGGACAGCCTCACGGACCAGGAGAAGCTGGTGGCGAGCCGTCTTCAGGAGGCGTTCGCCGCGATGATCGACCATGCCGATCACGAGCTGGGACGCCTGGTCGCCGAGCTCGAGGCCCTCGGCAAGCTCGACAACACCGTCTTCGTCCTGCTCTCCGACAACGGCGCGAGCCAGGAGGGCGGGGTGGGCGGCACCACCAACATCGTCGC
>JACCRJ010000316.1 GCA_013813615.1 Lautropia sp.
AACTCGGGCGTGTCGAAGGCCGCGACGGGCTCGGCGCGACGCAGCAGGCGGGGGTCGCCCATTCTGAGGATCTCGCGGATGGCCATGGGGCCGATGATGCCACGCTGGCTGGCGCTGACGCGGTGGCCGCCACTGCGCAACACCAGTCGAGCATGCGATCCGCTAAGACAGGTTTGGCGAATTGCATCGCTAGAGACGGGCTTCAATGCGAAGCGATGGCGTCACAGCGGTAGCCGCGCTCATCGGAGAGATACTCTCTGCCAGCAGATGGCCCGACGAGAGTCAGCGCAGCAACGCATGCACCAGCACCCCCGGCAGCACCGTGAACAGCCCGGATAGCGCCAGCGACACCCATCCGAGCAGCACCGCTGCGACGCACAACAGGACATCTACCATGCCGATAAGTGTTCCCAGGAGCAGCCTGATCAGGACGGGCCGGCGAGACTGCGCCGAGAGCGCCATCGCCGGGTCCGCGCCCAGTCGCATCAGTGCCTTCAGGCGCCGCTCCAGCGGCGGGAAGACCGAAACGTAGGAGCCACCGAGAAGTGCCCCGTCCTGCTTCACGCCCGGGTCGATGACGCAGAGATGTCGTGCCCAGGCGGCGATCCGGGTGGACGAGCCGGTGCCGATCGCTGCCAGGGCCCCGGCCAGGGCGTTCGGATCCCGCGTCAGCCGGACCGCATTTGCATCCGCCATGAACTTGCGGTGACGCCATGCCAGCGCGACGGCGGGGGCCAACATCATCGTCGATACCAGGCCGCCGAGAAAGCCGGTCATCATCACCGGGCCCATCAGCGGCATCATCGCCCACTCGCGCCAGGTCAGCTTGCGATCCGACGGCCTGCCGGCAGGCGTCTGCTCGGTATCGCCTGGACGGAAGGGATCGTTGAGCGCCTGCAGGATCAGGTCGAGGTTGCCGGGGGTCGGCAGCATGAGCGCGCGCAGCAGCCTGGACGTGGCGGCAAAACCCGTGCGATCGGACCAGCCCCCGGCGACGGCAGCGGGCAAGGCAAAAAGCCCTAGCGTCATCGCGGTACGAATGCCGATTCGCAGGTCGCCGTCGGCGACCGACGCGACGAGGTGCCCGGCTACGCCCTGCATCTGCTGGCGATCCAGCCGCATCAACAGGCCGGTGCCTACCATCACCACCGAATGCGCATCGTCCGAACCGCAGGCGGCAGCATTGGCGCCCCCATCGACGAAGCAAACCTGAGGCACTGGCACCATTGCGGCGGTGGCCATCTCCGCGATGGTATTGGCGAATCGCTGCTCGGCGAGTGCTCCGGCAAGTGCGGGCCGCCCTGGCATCTCCGTCGGATGAAAGTGAGGCGACTGCAGCAGCGCGCGACGCAGCACGAAGACCACCAACGCCATCAGCGCCAGACCGGGTGCTGCTGCTACCAGCAGCATCCGGGCCCACTGCTCGAGGGGAGCCGGTGCGGCGGCGTCGAGCGAGTCGACGAGCGGTCCGACCAGCCGCCCCAGGTAGCCGAGCAGGTCCGGCGCGGGGATGATCAGGTTGATCAGGTCGAGTCCCAGGCCCAGAAGCGTGTAGAGCAATGGCGCCAGCAGCACCGACAGGACCAGCAACAGGACGAGCGACGCCAGCGCGCAGGGAATGGTCACCCGCCAGGCGTTGCGGCGGTGGCGGGCGACGGCATCGAGGAAGTCTTCCCGTTCCGCCGCGCTCCAGAGCACCCAATCCGCGGACGGGGTGGCCGTGTCAGCTGGAGCAGGGACAGCCGGACCAGATTCGTCGGCGGCCATGGCTGCAGTTGCTGACCGACGGCTGCTCAGAACTTGACGACGGGCACCCTGCGTTCGGCATCCGAGGCGAGCGGCGCAAGGATTGCGGCGGGCTTGAAGCCCAGCGTGGTGGCGAACAGTACCGCCGGGAAAGACTGCAGGGCAGTGTTGAACTGCATGACCGCATCGTTGAAGGCCTGCCGCGCGAAGGAGAGCTTGTTCTCGGTGGTCGTAACTTCCTCCGAAAGCTGCATCATGTTCTGGTTGGCCTTGAGATCCGGATAGGCTTCCGCCAGCGCGAAGAAGCGGCCGAGGGTCGTCGAGAGCGTCCCTTCTGCCTGCGCCATGGCTGTCATCGCCTGCGCATCGGCGGGATCGCGACCCGCTGTCCTGCCCGCCGTCTGCGCCGAATCGCGGGCCGAAATCACTGCCTGCAACGTCTCTCGCTCATGCGACATGTAGCCGCGGGCGGCTTCCACCAGGTTCGGAATCAGGTCGTGGCGGCGCTTCAATTGGACGTCGATCTGGGCAAGCGCATTGGCCACGCGGTTCCTCAGCGCGACCAGCCGGTTGTAGATCACCAGCGCCCAGATGAAGAACGCGCCTAATGCGACGACAACGGAGATGCTCGGGTCCACGGGAACTCCGGGGCTGCGGATGGCTGGCCGGGATGATGCCACAG
>JACCRJ010000370.1 GCA_013813615.1 Lautropia sp.
CGCCCCCGGGGGGGGAGCGCCGGAGGCGCTCGGGGGCGTTATGCTTTCCACTCTTCCGGGGTTAAAGTTTTCATCGACAGCGCATGGATCTCGGCCTTCATGCGATCCCCCAGCACGCCGTACACCAGTTGGTGGCGCGCGATCGGCCGCTTGCCGGCGAAGGCGGCACAGACAATGACCGCTTCGAAGTGTTGGCCATCGCCGCTCACCTCCAGGTGCTCGCACGCCAGCCCCTGGGCGATGTAACTCTTGACGTCTTCGGGCGTGACCACTGGACGAACTCCTGCACAAGATGAACCGTCGGCCGCAGAGGCGCCGGGAGGGCGGGATTGTACCGGCCCCCGACCCGGCTGCGCCGGCAGCCCCCAGGACATCGGCAGCCGCCCCGGCCACCGCAGTCGCGGGGCGGGCGCTGATCCGGCTTTCACCCCCGTCTCAACGGGGAGCGTTCCGGCTCAGGCCCTCAGCTTGTAGCCGGTCCTGAGCATCTGCAGCGTTACCGCCGCAGCCACCAGCCAGGCGGCAGTGACAATGCCCAGGCTCAGCCATGGCGACACGTCGGACTGGCCGAAGAAACCATACCGGAATCCGTCCACCATGTAGAAGAAGGGATTCAGGTGGGATGCCGCCTGCCAGAAGGGCGGCAGGCTGTGGACGGAGTAGAAGACGCCGGAGAGGAAGGTGAGCGGCATGATCAGGAAGTTCTGGAAAGCGGCGATCTCGTCGAACTTGTCCGCCCAGATCCCGCCGATCAGGCCGAGCGTGCCGAGCATGGCGCTGCCGAGGAGGGCGAACACGAACGCCCACAGAGGGTATTCGAAGCGCGTCTCGAAGAATCCTATCGTTACCAGGAACACGCCCAGGCCGACGACCAGCCCGCGGCCCACCGCGGCAAGCACATAGCCGGCATACATGGTCAGCGGCCGGATCGGCGGCAACAGCACGAACACGATGTTGCCGGTGATCTTGCTCTGGATCATGGAGGAAGAGGTATTGGCGAAGGCGTTCTGCAGCACCGACATCATCACCAGGCCCGGTATGAGGAAGGAGGTGTAGCTGACGCCCTCGAAGACCTCGACCCGCCCCTTCAGGGCGTGCGAGAAGATCAGCAGGTACATCAGGGCGGTCATCACCGGCGCGGCCACGGTCTGGAAACCGACCTTCCAGAAGCGCAGCAGCTCCTTGTACAACAGCGTGCGGAACCCTTCCATCATTCAGTCATCCATGACGCCGCGCGCCCGCCCAGTCGTTGGGGGGAAGCGCCGAAGACGCTTCGGGGGGCGTTTTCATCCAGCGTTCATCACGTTGACGAACACGTCTTCCAGGTCCGTGCGCGCGATCTCCATCTCGTCGATGATGCAGCCAGCCTCCCGCAGCGTGGCCAGCACGAACTCGACTTCCTCGAAGCGGGCGATTTCCAGGTGCAGGCGGGGATCCTCCACCGGACCCTGTACCACTCGTTCCTGCAAAACTGCCGGCAAAGGCGCCCCGGACAGGCTGAGCACCAGAGTGCCGGCCGCAAAGCGCTTGAGCAGATTGGCGGTGGCATCGAGCGCGACGATCCGGCCGGCCTTCAACATGGCGACCCGCTGGCACAGCGTCTGCGCCTCCTCCAGGTAGTGGGTAGTCAGCACGATGGTGTGTCCGTCGCGGTTGAGCCGCTGGATAAAGGTCCACAGCGACTGGCGCAGTTCGACGTCGACGCCGGCGGTGGGCTCGTCCAGCACGATGACCGGCGGCCGGTGCACCAGCGCCTGCGCGACCAGCACCCGCCGCTTCATGCCGCCGGAGAGCGCCCGCATGTTCGCATCCGCCTTGCTGGTGAGACCGAGACTCTCCAGGATCTCGTCGATCCAGCGGTCGTTGTCGTGCAGGCCATAGTAGCCGGAGGATATCTGCAGGGACTCGCGCACCGAAAAGAACGGATCGAACACCAGTTCCTGCGGCACCACGCCGAGTTTGCGGCGGGCTTGCCGGTAGTCGGCGACCACGTCGTGGCCCATCACCTTCACCGAGCCGCTGGTGGCACGCGCCAGCCCGGCGATGATCGAGATCAGCGTCGTCTTGCCGGCGCCGTTGGGCCCCAGCAGCGCGAAGAACTCTCCCTCCTCGATCTGCAGCGATACCCCCCTGAGCGCCTGCAGTTCGCCGTATCGCTTGGTCACCGAATCTATATCGATCGCAGCCGGCATGAAGCCTTCCATCTCTCCTGATGCGCCGGCTTGCGCCGGTGCTCGTTCCTGAACCCGCTCGAACCGCTCTTGCGGGTGCCCTGAAATGCAAGGCCGCCGGATCCAGCATGGACCCGGCGGCGCGTAAATTGTCCGCATGCACACTGCGGCCGCAGCCGCATTGGTCGGCGCTAGTTCGGCCTCGCGACGTCGACCGTGCCTGCGACAGCGCCGAAAAGCATCTCGGCGATGCCATAGAGTTCCGCCAGTTCCTGCAGCTTCTGCGGCGGATTCAGCAGGACGATCCCATTGCTGCCTGCAATCCGCGCAGCGTCCGGCGCGGCGCCGGAGGCGGTGCCGCGCCCGGAGCGCTCGCGCAGGAGCTCAAGCAACAGCGACAAGGCGGATGAATCGAAGTGCACCAGCGGCAGGAGATCCAGCGCCAGCGGCTGCTCGCCGGCGGCCACTGCCGCCTGCTTCAGGCTGTCCAGAACCTCCACCGCGTTGCCGGCGTCGATTCGCGCCGGAACCGCAACTGCTTCCATCCCGGGCTGCTCAGCTCTTCACGGCGCTGGCGAAGGATTTGTTCTTGTCCGCCAGGCTCTTGATCAGGCCATCGATGCCACCGGCGGAGATCTCCTGCGCAAACTGGTTGCGGTACGTCTGCACCAGCCAGACACCGAGCACGTTGACGTCATAGATCCTCCAGGCCTTGTCGGCCTTCTCCAGGCGATAGTCCAGCTGGATCGGCTCTCCGCGCGCCTGCACGATCTCGCTGCGCACGATCACCTCCGTGTCCGACGCATTGCCGCGGTACGGCTTCATGTTGACGCTCTGGTCGCGCACGGCGGTGAAGGCGTTGGAGTAGGTGCGCAGCAGCAGGATGCGGAATTCCGTCATCAGCTGCTTCTTCTGCTCCGGCGTGGCATCACGCCAGGCGCGGCCGACCGACAGGGCGGTCATGCGCTCGAAGTTGACGTGCGGCATCAGCGTCGTGTCGACAAGTTGGCTGATCCGCTTCAGGTCGCCCGCCTGGATCTCCTTGTCCGACTTCAGCAAGTCGATGACCTTGGAGGACAGGTCCTCCACGAACTTGTCCGGCGCCTCCTGGGCAAAGGCGCCGCCCGAGACGAAGGTGGCGAGAAGCAACGACGAAATGAACCTGAAGAAACTGCTTTGCATGATGTCCTTTAATCCGGTTGAACCGTGAGGCGGATTCGCCTGTCGGACCTCTCAGGAACAACGGCCGAGCCCGGTGGCCGGCCGACGCTGGAGTCGCCTTTGCCTGCCATTATCCCATCCGCATGCCCGCTATTGTTGCAAGCTCGCAACATCCGCCGACATGGCCCGCTCGGCCCCTGCGACCCTCGTAAGCCGTCCGATCACTTGCTGTCGGAGTAGCCTGAATCGTCGGAGTAGCCGGAATCGTCTTCCATATCCGGTTCCTCCGGCGGATTGCCGTCATGAACGGCATTGCGGCGGCGCTGCAGCCAGCCGTCGCGGATCAGCGAATACGGATCGAGGGCCGCGCCCTGGATCACTTTCTCCGCCTCCAGCAAGGAGGCGCGCGCGTCGGTCAGCCTGAGCCCCCACAGCAGATTGCTTGCACGGGCGCTCAAGTCGTACAGCCCCAGCGGGCTCGCATAGATGTCCACCGCACGCCCCGGCGCGTCGCGCACGGTCGATGGCCCGAGCAGCGGGATCACGAGATACGCACCGGATGGAACGCCCCAGTAGCCGAGCGTCTGGCCGAAGTCCTCGTAATGCTTGGGCATCCCGATCGCGCTGGCGACATCCGCAAACCCCAGGAAACCCAGGGTGGAGTTGACGGTGAAGCGCGAGAAGTCGATCAGCGCGGCCTGCGGCTTCGCCTGCAGCAGGTTGTTGGCCCCGGTGTACAGGTCGTCGAGGTTCGCAAAAAAGCTGGTAACCATCAGTTGCGCCGGCTCCGGAACGAACCGCTGGTAGGCCTGCGCCGCGGGTTTCAGCGTATAGCGATCGACGACGTCGTTGAACCGGTAGACCGAGCGGTTGAAGGATTCGTAGGGATCCCGTGGATTTCCCGCGCCGCCGGTGGTGGCGCAGCCGGCCAACGACCCCGCCAGCAGACAGGTCAGCAGGAGGCGAACGCGAAGCGAACTGCCCACGGGCCGCCTCACTTGGGAGCGCCCGCGGCGCTGCCGGCTTCGGGCGGACCTTCGCCGGCCTTGCCGTAGAGGAACTGGCTGATGAGGTTTTCCAGCACCACTGCCGACTGGGTCAGCGAGATCTTGTCGCCGCTCGCCAGCACTGCCTCCTCGGCGCCCGCCTCGATGCCGATGTACTGCTCGCCGAGCAGACCGGCAGTCAGGATCTTGACCGAGGAGTCCTTGGGGAACCGGTAGCGCGAATCCATCGACAGGCGGACCTCTGCCCGGAAGATCCTGGTGTCGAAGTCGATCGAATCCACACGACCGACCACGACGCCCGCGCTGCGCACCGGCGCGCGTTCCTTCAGGCCTCCGATGTTGTCGAAGTTGGCACTGAGTTCGTAGCCGTCATTGACCACGAAGGAGCCCAGGTTGGCCGCTCGCAGCGCCAGGAAGAACAACGCCCCGATGCCGGCCAGCACGAACAACCCGACCATGATGTCCATCGTCCGTCTTCTCATGCCCATACGCTTTCCTGTATTCCTGTTCAGTGATGAGCGCTAGAACCCGCCGAACATCAGCCCGGTCAGCATGAAGTCGAAACCCAGCACCACCAGCGAGGATGCCACGACCGTGTCGGTGGTGGCATGCGACACCCCCTCGGGTGTCGCGGTAGCCTCGTGGCCGACGAAGAGCGCGATGAAGGCGCAGATCACGCCGAAGATCATGCTCTTGATGACGCCGTTGCCGATGTCGTTGCGGATGTCCACGCCGGCCTGCATCTGCGACCAGAAGGAACCGCTGTCGACGCCGATGATCTGCACGCCGACGATGTAGGCGCCCATGACCCCGACCGCGGAGAACATGGCGGCCAGCAGCGGCATCGCGATGACGCCCGCGACGAAGCGCGGCGCAAGCACGCGGCTCATCGGATCCACCCCCATCATCTCCATTGCCGCCAGTTGCTCGCCTGCCTTCATCAGCCCGATGCCGGCGGTGAGCGAGGTGCCGGCGCGGCCGGCGAAGAGCAGCGCCGTCACCACCGGCCCCAGTTCGCGGGTCAGCGACAGGGCCACCAGCAGCCCCAGGGCCTCCGAAGACCCGTAACGCTGCAGCGTGTAGTAGCCCTGCAGGCCGAGTACGAAGCCGACGAAGAGGCCGGAGATGGTGATGATCGACAGCGAGCGGTTGCCGATGAAGTACAGCTGCTCGATGATCAGCCGCGGCCGGCGCAGGCTGAGCAGCGACAGCCAGCTCAATCGGACCAGGAAGCGAAAACCGAATCCCAGGCCGGCGAACCGGGCCAGCGCCCACCTGCCCAGTGCCGCGATGTCGTCGATCACAGGCCGAGTTCCTCTGCGATGGGCGATGCCGGGTAGTGAAAGGCCACCGGCCCGTCGGTTCGGCCCTTCAGGAACTGCGACACATGCGGATCGGTCGAGGCCGTCAGCTCCTCGGGGGTGCCTTCGCCGATGACCTCGCCGCCACCCATCACGTAGGCATAGTCCACGATGCTGAAGGTCTCCGCGACATCGTGAGTGACCACCAAGGTGGTGGCGCCCAGCGCCGAATTCAGATTCCTGATCAGGTGGGCGATGGTGCCCAGCGAAATCGGATCGAGGCCGGCGAACGGTTCGTCGTACATCAGCAGCGGCGGGTCGAGTGCGATCGACCGCGCCAGCGCCACCCGCCGTGCCATGCCGCCGGAGATCTCCGACGGCATCAGCCGGGATGCGCCGCGCAAACCGACCGCCTGCAGCTTCATCAACACGAGGTCGCGGATCATCGCGCTCGACAGGTCGGTATGTTCGCGCAAGGGGAAGGCTACATTCTCATAGAC
>JACCRJ010000408.1 GCA_013813615.1 Lautropia sp.
TCGCTGCGCCGCGCGCCGGGCAAGCCCCGACGAGCACGAAGAGTTCCGGCAGCTCGCCGAGACCTTCAATCGGGCCGCCGTCAAGAACGACTCGCGAACCTTCCTGCGCGCCGACAAGCGCTTCAACGACCTCAGCCTGCAGGCGGCCCGCAACGAATTCGCTGCCGGCGCGATCGGGCTGATGCACGGGCTTTCCCGGCGCTTCTGGTACCTGCATTATCGGCAGGCTGCCGACCTGCCGGAGACTGCGCGGCAGCATGCCAACGTCGCAGCCGCAATCGCAGCAGGCGACGAAGATGCGGCGGCGAGGGCACTCGACGCCCTGCTGGACAACATCGAAGCCTTCACCCGCGCAACCGTCTCGACGGAATTTTAGGCCGCCCGAAGCGCCCTTGCGCTTCCCCTCAGGGGGCGCCGCTGGCGGCCCGGCAAAGCCGGATCCGCGGCGGCTGCTGGGTTTCCGCAACCCCGAATCTAGGGAGGCGCCGAAGGCGCATCGGGGGGCTAATCCTGATAAGCCGCGCGGGTGAAGCGGGGGGTGCAAAGGGCGAGGAAGATCAGGTCGGTCTCGCCGATATTGCTGACGCGCTGCGACACCAGCGGCGGGATGACCACTACGTCGCCCGGCTCGACATCCGACACGTAGTGATCGGCGCTGGTGAGTTCGCCGTCGGGCCCGACCAGTTCGACCCGTCCCTGCCCTTCCAGGATGACGTAACGCTCGGACACACCGACCAGCCGGTGCAGCCGCGTGGTCACGCCGGGCATCACCCGCGCCCGCGCGATCGACAAGGCGGGGTCGTCCGGCGAGTTCAGCCATTCGGTGATGAAGCAGCCTTCCTCGTACCAGTACTCCTGCATTGCCTGGCCTCGCAGGATCATGGGTACCGGTTCCGGCGGCCGGCCGGCTTCGCCGATGGCGCCGCTTTCACCTTCGCCGGTCTCAGCGGCGTCGGGGCCCCCGATGCTGCTGCTGCCAACGCCCCTGTCGCTGTTCATGGAATACCCTTGGTTGGGATCGACTGCAACCGCACCGGGAGCCAATCGAGAACCCCTGCGGCTGAACTGTAATCGCTGGCAACGCGACTGTATATCGCGTGGCCCGTCAACCCGGCAAAATTCAGGCCTACCCCAGCGCAGGCGGGCTCCGGCGAGCCAGAAGCAGCGGGACTCGCGGGGCTCATCGGGTTAGTATCCGGACGTAAGCTAGCCCCTCATCGAAAAAGCAAGGAGACAAGCAAGATGAACCGTCGATCGATACTGCGAACCGCCCTGGCAGGCGCCTTCGCCACCGCCCTGACCGCCGGCCTGGTCGCCCCCGCGCACGCAGCGTACCCGGAGCGGCCGATCACGATGATCGTACCCTGGGGGGCAGGCGGCGGCACCGACGCAGTGGCCCGCTTCATCGCGTCGGAACTGGAGAAGGATCTCAAGCAGCCGGTCAACGTCGTCAACCGCACCGGCGGCAGCGGCGTCGTCGGCCATACCGCCATCTCCTCGGCAGCACCGGACGGCTACACGCTCGGCCTGATCACCGTCGAGATCGCGATGATGAAGCACGTCGGCCTGACCACTCTCGGCCCCGACGGCTTCACGCCGATCGGTCTGGTCAACTATGACCCCACCGCGCTCTTCGTCGGCGCCGACTCCAAGATCCAGAACGTCAAGCAACTGCTCGAGGCGGCCAAGGCCAACCCGGGCAAGCTGAAGGCAAGCGGTACCGGGCAGGGTGGCATCTGGCATCTCGGCCTGGCAGGCATGCTGGTCAATGCCAAGCTGCCGGGCAACGCCGTCGGCTGGGTGCCCAGCCAGGGCGCCGCGCCTGGACTGCAGGACCTGGTCGCGGGCGGTATCGACCTCGCCGCCTGCTCGCTGCCGGAGGCCCGCTCGCTGGTGGAGGCGGGCAAGGTCAGGCCGATCGTGCTGATGTCCCCGGAGCCGGACGGCGTGTTCCCGAAAGTGCCGCTGCTGAAGAACGAGACCGGCAGCGCCTGGACCACGGGTGCCTGGCGTGGCGTGGCCGGCCCGAAGGGGCTGCCGGCGGATGTGACGGCCCAGCTGGAAGCGGCGGTCAAGAAGGCGTACGACTCCAAGGCTTACCAGGACTTCCTCAAGTCACGGGGCTTCGGCGCCCAGTATGAGGATGCAAAGGGCTTCGCCGCCTTCATGGCCAAGGAAGACAAGTCCAAAGGCGAAGTCATGAAGGCCGTGGGGCTCGCCAAGTAAGGCTGCGCCCGCGCCGGATGCAGCGGCGGCCGATCCCGGTCCCGCTGCAGGCCGGCATCATAAACGCCGGCGACGTCGCCGAGCCGGCACAAAGTGTCGTCGGATCGAGTCATGAAAA
>JACCRJ010000415.1 GCA_013813615.1 Lautropia sp.
CGAGCCGGAGGTCCGGGTGGTGGTGCTCGCGGGCAGGGGTCCGGCCTTCTGCGCCGGCCATGACCTGCGGGAGATGCGGGCCGAGCCGGCCGAAGCCTACTACCGCCAGCTCTTCGACCGCTGTACCCGGGTCATGACGGCGATCCGAACGCTGCCGCAGCCGGTGATCGCGCGGGTGCACGGCATTGCCACCGCGGCCGGCTGCCAGCTGGTGGCCACTTGCGATCTCGCCGTGGCGGCCGACGACGCGCGCTTTGCGGTTTCCGGTGTCGACCTCGGGCTCTTCTGCTCGACCCCCTCGGTGGCCTTGTCGCGCAACCTGCTGCGCAAGCATGCCTTCGAGATGCTGGTGACCGGGAAGTTCATTGGCGCGGCCCAGGCGCTCGAGTGGGGGCTGGTGAACCGCGTGGTGCCGGCGGCCGGGCTCGACCACGAGGTGCAGGCGCTGGCGGACGCGATCGTGTCGAAGGCCGAAGTGGCTGTCCGGATGGGCAAGAACCTCTTCTATCGGCAGCTGGAGATGGGTACGTCGGCTGCCTATCAGCTGGCCGGCCAGACCATGGCCTGCAACATGATGGACGAAGCAGCGCTGAGCGGCGTGCAGGCGTTTCTCGACAAGCCTAGCCGGCACTGACGCCGGCCTGCGCCGGTACCTGTCGCTATAATCGTCTTTTTTGGCACGGTCGTTCGTTTTACTCAACTCAGGTCTATCCATGAAAGTACTGGTATCCGTCAAGAGAGTGGTGGACTACAACGTCAAGGTGCGCGTCAAGAGCGACCGGAGCGGTGTCGACACCGCCAACGTGAAGATGTCGATGAATCCCTTCGACGAGATTGCGGTGGAAGAGGCCGTGCGCCTGAAGGAAAAAGGCGTGGCGACCGAGATCATCGCCGTGTCCTGCGGATTGCAATCGTGCCAGGAGACGCTTCGCACCGCCATGGCGATCGGCGCGGACCGCGCGATCCTGGTCGAGACCGACGTGGAACTGCAGCCGCTGGCGGTTGCCAAGCTGCTGCAGGCCCTGCTCGTGAAGGAAGGCGCGCAACTGGTGATCCTCGGCAAGCAGGCGATCGATGACGACGCCAACCAGACCGGCCAGATGCTGGCGGCACTGGCCGATCTTCCACAGGCAACCTTCGCGTCCAGGGTGGAGGTCGCCGACGGCAGGGCCAAGGTGACCCGCGAAGTCGACGGCGGTCTCGAGACGATCGAAGTGACCCTGCCGGCGATCGTGACCACCGACCTGCGCCTGAACGAGCCCCGCTATGTCACCCTGCCCAACATCATGAAGGCGAAGAAGAAGCAGATGGACAAGGTGACGCCGGCGGACCTCGGCGTCGATCCCGCGCCGCGCCTGAAGACCCTGAAGGTCAACGAGCCGTCCGCCCGCCAGGCGGGCGTACGCGTGGCCGACGTCGGCGCCCTGGTGGCCAAGCTCAGGACCGAAGCCAAGGTCCTCTGACAGGGCTGCGGCTTTGCCGCAGCGCCGGCCGGTCTGCCGGGCGTCGCAACGAAAGATTTCTGGAGATGATCGATGGCAGTACTCGTAATCGCAGAGCATGACAACAGGACCATCAAGCCGGCGACGTTGAATACCGTTGCCGCAGCCGCCCAGCTGGGTGCGGAGGTGACGGTGATGGTGATCGGCAGCGGCTGCGCAGACGCCGCACAGGCTGCCGCCCGGATCGCCGGTGTCGGCAAGGTGCTGGTAGCCGATGCGCCTCACCTCGGCGACCAGCTGGCCGAGAACGTCGCCGCGCAGATACTCGCGGTGGCCGGGCAGTACACGCACATACTCGCGCCGGCGACCGCGAACGGCAAGAACGTGATGCCGCGGGTCGCGGCAAAGCTCGACGTCGCGCAGATCTCCGACATCATGAGCGTCGAGTCCGCGGACACCTTCAAGCGCCCCATCTACGCGGGTAATGCGATCGCCACGGTGCAGTCCGCCGACCCGGTGAAAGTCATCACGGTGCGCACGACGGCGTTCGACGCCGTCGCTGCCGAGGGCGGCAGCGCCGCCGTGGAGAATGCCACCGCTGTCGCCGACTCCGGCAAGTCGACGTTCGTCGGCCGTGAAGTGGCGAAG
Source organism: Lautropia sp. (assembly GCA_013813615.1). Taxonomy (GTDB): domain Bacteria; phylum Pseudomonadota; class Gammaproteobacteria; order Burkholderiales; family Burkholderiaceae_E; genus Lautropia. Next base: position 2,091 of record JACCRJ010000415.1, read on the forward strand.
AACGAGCGCCCGGAACTGACCGCTGCCAAGATCATCGTATCCGGCGGCCGCGGCCTGGGAAGCGCCGAGAAATTCAAGGCGGTGCTGGAGCCGCTGGCAGACAAGCTCGGTGCGGCCATGGGCGCATCGCGCGCAGCCGTGGACGCCGGCTACGCGCCGAACGACTGGCAGGTCGGGCAGACCGGCAAGATCGTCGCGCCGCAGCTGTATGTCGCCGTCGGCATCTCCGGCGCCATCCAGCACCTCGCTGGCATGAAGGACAGCAAGGTCATCGCCGCCATCAACAAGGACGAGGAAGCGCCGATCTTCGGCGTCGCGGACTACGGGCTGGTGGCCGATCTCTTTGCCGCGGTGCCGGAGATGGTGAAGGAAATCGGCTGAGCCGGCAGGCCTAGCCAGGAAGGAGGGGAAATGACATACGCCGCGCCACTCAGGGAGATGTTGTTCGTGATCCGCGAGCTCGCCGGGCTCGAAGCGGTACGCAAGCTGCCCGGCTTCGAGGAAGCTACCGACGACACCATCGAAGCCGTGCTGCAGGAGGCCGCGAGGTTTAATGCGGAGGTCCTGGCTCCCCTCAACCGCAGTGGTGACATCGAGCCGGCATCCATCCGCGACGGCGAGGTCAGTACGTCGCCTGGATTTCGCGAAGCCTTCAGGCTCTTCGGGCAGTCCGGCTGGCAGGGCGTCCTGCATCCGGTGGAGTTCGGCGGGCAGGGCCTGCCGAAACTGGTCGCCACCGCCTGCAACGAGATGCTCAACAGCGCCAACCTGTCGTTCGCGCTGTGCCCGCTGCTGACCGACGGGGCCATCGAAGCGCTGATGACTGCCGGCACCGACCTTCAGAAGCGGGTTTACCTGCCGAAGATGATCGAGGGGCGCTGGACCGGCACGATGAACCTTACCGAGTCGCAGGCCGGCTCGGACCTGTCGCTCGTGCGCACCCGTGCAGAGCCGCAGGGTGACGGCAGCTACCGCATCTTCGGCCAGAAGATCTTCATCACCTTCGGCGAGCACGACATGGCCGAGAACATCGTCCATCTCGTGCTGGCCCGGACTCCGGGAGCGCCGGAGGGCGTCAAGGGCATCTCCCTGTTCATCGTGCCCAAGTACCTGGTGGACGACGACGGTGTCATCGGCAGGCGCAACGATGTCTTCTGCGCCTCGATCGAGCACAAGCTCGGCATCAACGCGAGCCCCACCGCGGTGCTGGTGTACGGCGACGACAAGGGCGAGGTCGGGCCGGGCGCCATCGGCCATCTGATCGGCCAGGAGAACCGCGGCCTCGAGTACATGTTCATCATGATGAACGCCGCGCGGTTCGCCGTCGGCATGCAGGGCATCTCCATCGCGGAGCGGGCCTACCAGCAGGCAGCGGCCTATGCCCGCGAACGCATCCAGAGCCGCGCCGTGGAAGGTTCGAGCGGCCCGGTCGCCATCATCAGCCATCCGGACGTGCGGCGGATGCTGATGACGATGCGGGCCTGCACCGAAGGCGCCAGAGCGCTGGCCTACGTCGGTGCGGCGGCCTCGGATGCGGTGCAGGCGTCACCGGATCCTGCGGTCGTGGCGCAGAACAGGGCCTTCTACGAATTCCTGGTGCCGATCATCAAGGGTTTCTCCACCGAGATGAGCATCGAGGTGGCGTCGCTCGGATTGCAGGTCCACGGTGGCATGGGCTTCATCGAGGAGACCGGCGCGGCGCAGTACTACCGCGACGCCCGCATTCTCACCATCTACGAAGGCACCACCGCCATCCAGGCGAACGACCTGGTTGGCCGCAAGACCTCGCGGGACGGCGGCAAGACGGCGATGGCCATCCTGGAGCTCGCCCGCCGCACGCAGGTGGAACTGCTGGCGTCGCCGGATGCGGACTGCAATCGCGTCGGCCAGCGGCTGGCGCTCGGCCTGGACGCGCTGGACGACGCGGTGGACTTCGTGGTTGCGCACGCCCGCACGGAGCCACGCGCCGTCCATGCCGGCAGCGTGCCCTACCTGATGCTGGCGGGCACCGTGCTCTGCGGCTGGCAGATGGGGCGCGCGGCGCTCGTCGCGCAGCAGAGGCTGTCCGATTCGGGCTCCGATCCGGCGTTTCATAGGGCCAAGCTGGCCACGGCGCGGTTCTATGCCGACCACATCCTCTCGCGGGCAGGGAGCTACCGGGACAGCATCGTGGATGGGGCGGCTGGGGTGCTGGCGCTGGGGGCTGAGCAGTTCTGACTGGCCTCTTGGGCCCGCGGCGGGCGTGCTGGCGACACGCTGCTGCCGTTCGTGCTGGAAAGATGCCGTGTGGCTTGTCGTGGTT
>JACCRJ010000417.1 GCA_013813615.1 Lautropia sp.
GTCCAAGCCGTCAAAAGCCTTAGAGGCTGCAAAGGCTTCGCATGCGCCCAGGGCCAGCAGAACCGCAAAGCCTGCGTCGGGTACCACCGCTGGCAGCGGGACCGAGGTGCAACGGCCTCGGCGCCCAGGAACGACCGCGGACAAGGCTTAGCAGTTCGGCACACCAGCCGGTGCCGCGTCGGCTACGGCGAGTCGGCCACGGCGCGCCATCGACGGCCAACGGGTGCTATTCTCTGACGCGCGGGCGCACGACGCTGACGCGCGGGCGCACGACGCCTCTGACGCGCGGGCGCACGACGCGCAGGCTGCCCCAGGAGCCTGTCGGGGTTGACACTCGACAGCGAGATGGAAAAGAAAACGCCCCGACGAACCCGCGAACGCATCCTGTCGCTCTCGCTGCAGATGTTCAACGAGATGGGCGAGCCGAACGTCACTACCAGCGCCATCGCGGACGAGATGAACATCAGTCCGGGCAACCTCTACTATCACTTCCGCAACAAGGAAGACATCGTCAATGCGCTGTTCGAGGACTTCGAACGCGAGATAGATCGGGTGCTGGACGCAGCAGGCAGCCGGAAGGCTTCGCTGGAAGAGGCCTGGTTGCTGCTGCACTTGCTCTTCGAGACGATCTGGAAGCATCGCTTCCTGTACCGCGACCTGAACGACCTGCTGTCACGCAACCGTCGGCTGGAGAGCTACTTCAACCAGCTGCTGGAGCGCAAGACGGCCGCGGCCCACGCCCTCTGCACGGCGCTGGCCGAGCGCGGCGAACTGGTGGCATCGACCCGCGAGCTCGACGCGCTGGCCGTCAACATGGTGGTCGTCACCACCTACTGGATGTCGTTCGAGTACGTCAGCAATGCCCGCCGATTCTCCGACACCGCCTACCAGAGCGAGGCGATCGGCCGCGGCGCCTATCAGGTGCTGTCGCTGACCGGAGCCTACCTGAGCGGCCCCTCGCGCCAGCTGTGGCAGAAGCTCGCCGACGAGTACCTGCCGGCTCGTTAAGCCGGCATCAGGCGAGCCCTTCGGCGTCTTTGTCGAACGTCAGTTCCACCGTCACGCCCGCCGGATCCGTCACGAAGATCTGTACCAGCGGATTGCCGGGACGGAACTGCTCGCGCCAGGCAGAGCTGCTGGCTGCAAGCCGCTCGCGCGTCTGAGCAAGTCCTCGCTTGCGCGCCGCGCTAAACTATAACCCACATCAGCAAGGCCGGCGCGCTGCTGCCGTCCTCGGTCGCGGGAGCGCGGGCTCGCCTGCCATGCAAGAATCGAGTCATGGATTCAGTCACACAAGCCGCGCTGGGCGCAGCCATCGGCGTGGCCGTCATGGGCCGGCGGACCGCCATCTGGAAGGCGGCATTGTGGGGCGGCGTCTGCGGCACGCTGCCCGACCTCGATGTATTCATCGACCATGGCGACGCGATCCGCAACATGACACTTCATCGCGCGCAAAGCCACTCCCTCTTCTTCCTGAGCCTGGTTTCCCCATTGCTCGCCTGGCTGGTCACCCGCCTGCATGGGAACGGCGGCTTCGGGAACTGGTGGCTGGCGACCTGGCTCGCCCTGGTGACCCATCCGTTGCTCGACTGGCTGACCGTCTACGGCACGCAGCTCGGACTGCCCTTCAGCGACTTTCCGTTCGCGGTGGGCAGCGTCTTCGTCATCGACCCGCTCTACACCCTGCCCCTGGTGATCGGCCTGGTAGCGGCCCTGGTGGCGGCGCGGCGACGCGCCGGCGCGGGGCGTCTCTGGAACCTGCTCGGTCTGGCGGTGGCGACGGCGTACCTGGGCTGGGGCGTGCTGGCTCAGGTTCATGTGACCGGCATCGCCCGATCCACCCTGAGCGATCAGGGCATCCGCAGCGACGGCCTGCTCGTAACCCCCTCGCCGTTCAACTCGGTGCTCTGGCGGGTGCTGGCGACGGAAGGCGACGACTATCTCGAGGGCTTCTACTCGCTCCTGGACCCGGACCGCACCATCAGCTTTCAGCGCCATCCGCGAGGTCAGCCGCTGATCGAGCAGCACCGCGACAACTGGTACGTCCAGAGGATCGCCTGGTTCAGCCGCGGCTTCTTCCGCCTGCGGCGCGACGGCGAGGCTCTGCTGCTCAGCGACCTGCGGATGGGACAGGAGCCCGCTTACACCTTTACCTTCATCCTTGTGCAACCGACGGACGACTGCGCCGATACGACCCGGGCGCCGGGCGCCTGTTCCCAGCCGGTACCAGCCGACCCGTCCGCCACGGCCGGTACCCAACGCAAACCCGCACTGGTGCCCCAGCAACGCGACCTCGCCGCCGCGCTGTCCTGGCTGTGGCAGCGCATCGGCGGCGACCGCATCCCCTTTCCCAAGACCCAGGAGACGACATGAAACTGACCGCTCAACAACTGCAGGATTTCGACCGCGACGGATACCTGTTCTTTCCATCGCTCTTCTCGCCTGACGAGATGAAGGTCCTGCTCGACCAGATCCCGGCAATCTACTCGCAGCATCGGCCGGAGATCATCCGGGAGAAGGACTCGGATGCCGTGCGTACCGTCTTCGCCGGACACCTGATCAACGAGGCGTTTGCCAAGCTCGGTCGCCATCCGAGAATGATCGAACCGGTGGCGCAGGTGCTGGGCGAAGATCTCTACATGCACCAGTTCAAGATCAACGGCAAGTGCGCCTTCGACGGGGATGTCTGGCAGTGGCACCAGGACTACGGCACCTGGCGCGCGGACGACGAGATGCCGCAGCCCCGGGCGATGAACGTCGCGGTGTTCCTGGACGAGGTCAACGAGTTCAACGGCCCGTTGCTCTTCATTCCGGGGTCGCACAAGGTGGGTACCCTCGAGGCGAGCCACGACCTTGCCACCACCAGCTACCCGCTTTGGACGATCGACAATCGCACGATCGAGCAACTGGTCGAGCGTGGCGGCATCGTCGCGCCGCGCGGACCTGCCGGATCGATGCTGATGTTCCACTCCTGCCTGGTGCACGGCTCGTCATCCAACATGAGCCCGTGGAACCGCACCATCATCTACCTGAGCTTGTGCGCGGTGTCGAACCACATCCGGCGTTTCAAGCGGCCGGAGTACATCGCCCACCGGGACTTCACGCCGATCGTGGCGCTGCCGGACGATTGCCTCACCAACGCCGCGGTCAGGATCACCGACCTGCCGCTGTCGAAAGCAGCTTGACGCCGCCGGATCCGCAGCCATGAACCTTCACAGACTTCTGCTGGAACGCGAGGCCGCCGGCAAACCGCTGCGCGTCGGACTGATCGGGGCAGGCAAGTTCGGCTCGATGTACCTGTCGCAGGCGCTCCGCACGCCGGGCGTCGCCCTGGTAGCGGTGGCGGATCTCGCGCCGGACCGCGCGCGCGAGGCGATGAAAAGACTCGGCTGGCCCGACCAAAGGCTCGGCGCAGAAACCTTCTCCCACGCCCTGGCTACCTCCACCGTGCATCTCACCGACGACGCCGATGCGATGATCGCGGCACCGGAGGTGGATATCGTCATCGATGCCACCGGCAATCCGGCAGCCGGCATCCGGCACGTGCTGGCGTGCTGCGCCCATGGCAAGGACGTGGTGATGGTCAATGTCGAGGCGGACGCGCTGGCCGGGCCCCTGCTGGCACGCAAGGCGCGCGAGGCCGGCATCGTCTACTCGCTCGCCTACGGCGACCAGCCGGCGCTCATCTGCGAGATGGTGGACTGGGCGCGCTGCATAGGCCTGGAAGTGATCGCCGCCGGCAAGGGCACCAAGTACCTGCCGTCCTTTCACCGCTCGACGCCGCAGACCGTCTGGGAC